>NZ_JAAHHU010001730.1:0-1036 GCF_010672095.1 Moorena sp. SIO3I6
GTTAACAGTCAATCAGGAAAAATCTTAAAGAAGTTCATCTCTCTGATGGATGGGACTAAGAGTCTGACTGAACTCCAACAAATGTTCTCGGCTAATAACTCTGAGTTGTTCAATACTATTGTGCGTCACCTGGACGAACATAACTTGCTGGATGACGTTGCTCAGGTTAGGGTTAATTCAGGCATCGACACGTTGCTGGAATTGGAAGATTTGACCACTGAATTGCTCAATCAGCAGGTTGATGAAAATCTCTTCCTGAAATCCATCAAGTCAGAGACATCCCAACTGCCAATCAACGTTATATATGGTTTTCTAATAGAGCATTACCACTTTATTACTCAACAGTGCTGTTTTGATTCTCCTGGACTTAGCTTCCAAAGTTCTACAAAAGTTAGACAATTGCTCAACGAACGCTACACTCAAGAATACCGCCAAGACCAGGAACTGGTAATGGCAGCACTTAATGCTATTGGCATTAGCCGTGAGCAACTCGCCGATACCATGCCACTCCCAGAAACCATGGGGATGTGCAATGCTTTGACCTATTGGGCAAACTTTGAGCCACTCTTTTTCTTGAGTACTCTGGGATTTTTGGCAGGTCAGACCCGTAAGAATTTTGAATTTTATAGTAAAGCCTGTGAGCGTGTTGAACTAGATTCTGGCTTTATCAACCCGATTAGACAATTGGCAAACAGCAAGCTAAAACTCGAACCAGAAAACTTAAGCCGTCGCATCTTTCAAGAAATTCCTCACATTGATCGCCAAACAAAGCAGCGATTTAGAGGACAAACTTACCTGTTTGTTGAAATCTACAACAATTTCTACACAGCTATCTGGAATCATTACTCGTCTGCCAGTCATTTACTGCGGCGAGTTTCGGCAATTTAACTCCCTACTCCCTACTCCCTACTCCCTACTCCCTACTCCCTACTCCCTATTCCCTATTCCCTACTCCCTACTCCCTATTCCCTTTACTATATGTCATTAACAAAGGTTTTATTCCAACAACCACTGTTCAAAAATCGGG
The DNA here is from genome assembly GCF_010672095.1 of Moorena sp. SIO3I6. Taxonomy (NCBI): domain Bacteria; kingdom Bacillati; phylum Cyanobacteriota; class Cyanophyceae; order Coleofasciculales; family Coleofasciculaceae; genus Moorena; species Moorena sp. SIO3I6. The sequence continues at coordinate 1,028 of NZ_JAAHHU010001730.1, forward strand.
TATTTTTTT
>NZ_JAAHHU010001731.1:0-1036 GCF_010672095.1 Moorena sp. SIO3I6
TCCAGGGTCGCACCGCTTCTGACTTCTGACTTCTGACTTCTGACTTCTGCTATAACAACAATTATAAAGGTTATACATTGCGATCAATACTGAGACTTTGAGTGGTAGTCCTGTCAGTATTTTGGGTCTGGGAGCTAAAAACCCAATGGATACCACTTGTGTAGAGATTGCTTACCAGGCTGGAATCAATTACTTCTTTTTTTACAACCTCAATTACACCAGTTTCCTAGAAGGACTAAAGCCTATTCTGGCAGCTCAACGAGATCAAGTTGTAGTTTCCACGGGCAGTAACAGTCGCGATCTTAACCAACTGCGCGAATATTTAGACCAAGTTCGTTCCTTGCTTGATGTGGATACAATAGATGTTTTCTTTTTGGAATATATCTCCCCTAAAGATGATCTCGACCAGGTTGCAGTAGCCTTAAACGAGATCCATACCTGGAAAACTGAAGGATTAATCCGCTATGTTGGCGCAACAACCCATAACCGCCAATTAGCCGTGCAATTATTGGGAAAGCAGTCCTGTGACGTGCTGATGCATCGTTACAACATGGCCCATCACAAAGCGGAAGTAGAGGTGTTTCCTGCTGCGCTCAAAGCCAACATTCCAGTAGTTGCGTTTACTGCCACTCGTTGGGGTTCGCTGTTGCAAGGACATACAGACTGGAAAAATCCAGCTCCAAGTGCTGCTGACTGTTATCGCATGGTACTGCGCCAACCAGCGATTCGCTTAGTCCTGACTGCACCTAAAACCGAATCTGAATTAGTTGAAAATCTCAGGATTTTGCAATCTCCTGAGTTATCTGTTCAGGAAGTAACCCATTGGCAAACCTATGGCGATCTAATTTATGGAACTGGCCAGGATAGCTTCGATAATCAATGGCCTTAATTAATTAATATCATCTTCGGTTGAACACTTATAAATACTAGGTAATAGGGAACAGGGAACAGGGAACAGGGAACAGGGGATAAGGAGGGAGATTACCTACGAAAAGGAAGCTATGTTTTTTAAACTGATTATCTGAATATGATAAGA
>NZ_JAAHHU010001732.1:0-1035 GCF_010672095.1 Moorena sp. SIO3I6
TGAGTAGATTCGAGATCGATTCCAGCTACTCTCAAATCTGGAAAACTGTCTAGAATTATTCCTAAGACAGCACCTGTACCACAGCCGATTTCTAACAAATTCTCGGTAGGAAACAAATTGAGATCGCGCAATAGCACTTTGTCCCGCCAATATTGAGCTTGTTTAACTAAGCGTTGTTGTTCTTGATGTGAATAGCCATGTATGTACTTTTTGGACAAGTGTTAGTCTCCCAACTGAACTAATTTAGAAGATTGTCGATGAAGTTTATAAATTAACATGGATGATTATAACAAACTTTAATTTGCCAGCACAAGAGTGTGTTAAAATCATCTAAACTATCCTATTGTTTCTAACACAGAATATCTTAATTTATCTGCTGCATCTTCCATTTATACTAGTGATTCAATCGTAATAACATCTGTAATTTAAACACCTAAAATTTGAGCGGCTTTCCGAATGGCTTCCTTCTCCTTTTGATGATAGTCTCTATCAGCTCGGCACATCTTGATCGCTTGATATAAAATAACCTTGGGCGAATTCATGGGAAAATCAAAATTAATATTCTCCAATAGCTCTTCGAGATTAACATCTTTCCAATTCAGGTTTTTGACAGTGGCAATATACTCTTTACTGATTTCTGGCAAATACTCTTCAGTACATCCGAACAAAACCAGCTCATCAATGTACCAATCCAATTCTGCCTCTGCCAGCTCACCCTCTGCACCAGCAATTGCCAACAACACACGACTATAATTAACCGCAACATCAAAGTCACCAGGTTGGTGAATATTGTATTGTCTTTTTGAATAGGGGGATGGTTGCAGTGCCTTGCCGTTACTCATATTTTGTGCTGGATTTGTCTAAGACGGATTTAATACTAAGCAATTTATCCTATACTAAAATTTTAACAATGTCAATTTTTTATAGGGCGTGTCATCAAATAGGTATCAATCTAGTTTAGAAGCGATGCATATCGTTAACAAATATAGAAATTCTACGACTTGTGAGGTAAAAATTTCTGAGGCGCGCACCAAA
>NZ_JAAHHU010001733.1:0-1034 GCF_010672095.1 Moorena sp. SIO3I6
GGCAGATACTAGTAAAAGCCATAAGTGTATCCATCTTTTCGGTGTATTGCCGATATATCTTGAGGCTTGCAACTTTTGTAGCCCTTGGTTCCTAACGGGGTAAATCCAAAGCTTCCTTTGCTTCTAGGGGTGACTTTGCCTATTCCTAGTTTTTGATGCTTGGCTATGTCCCCAGTGACCCAGCCTTTAATTGGTTTCAATGGGTTGTGTCTGATGGGGTAACCGTATTTGTTAAGTGCTGCTTTCTGTCTCCCTCCCTGTCCCTTGCAAGTAACCAACAGTGGCTGAGAGGTTTTCAAGACCAAGGTCTCAATATCCCCAACACAAGCAGCATCAATAAGCGTGTTGCTTAGGAAGACCTAGTTTAATCCGGTTATACTTGGTCTGCGCTCCTGTTCCAGTAACTACAAGCAAGATATTTTGGAGTACTTTAACTAACTTGTTACGAGTTGTATTTACCGCTGCTGCATCCAATAATGGTTGCTTGGCTTTAGTTTTGATTTTTTGGAGTAAACTTTGCTTATTTTTTAGGAATTCCTCTATGGGTTTGTTTCCTTTCCGTTTATTGCATTTTTCGCAAGCTAAGCAAAGATTACTGACTCGTTCGCGTAGCGTCGGCTTTGCCGAATTACTTCCGCCCAATGACTTTGCTTGAATGTGTTCGATTTGCAGTGGAACGGATTGTTTGCCGCAGTAAGTGCATTCCCTTCCCCATTTTTCTAGTAAGTACTCTCTAACTTCATAACCAGCTAGCTCTCCTTGCTGGTACTCAACACCACTGATTTCAGGTTTCTGCATTTTTTGAGTGTCAAACTTAACTCTTTCAACCCAAATTTCATTAATCGGGCAAAACTTGGTTAATCGCTTTACCCATGTTTCAATCGTCGAAATCCTGTGTTCTAAGCTGGGTGGAAGCCAACCCTCTGAACGTTTGCGATTAAGAAATCGTGGCTTTCTGTAACGGGTGTGACGATTACGTCGGCCACGTCTTACCGCCTTTCTAGACTCTAATTTTTTCTTTATAAACCCTCCTC
>NZ_JAAHHU010001734.1:0-1033 GCF_010672095.1 Moorena sp. SIO3I6
TAAAATGCGGCCACGCCATCTTCGCAGCAGCTAAATGCTCCTGTAGCAGGCAGCGACAGCTTGAAGCTTGCCGATATTCATCCTTTTGTAGCTTATGCGATCGCGATATTCCACAAGCACAAAAACCCTACCCCAGAAATAAATTCCCTGGTAGATAGCATTGTCAATGGAAAAACGAAAACAGCTGTGGGAGAAGAAAAACTAAACTCAGAATTTTTCGGAGATTCTTTTGCAGTGGTAGATGCTTACTGGAAGCAAACCAACTAATACAAAATATTGTCGCCCTTCCAGGTTTACTATAGCAATTCTAAATCAGGGTAAGCCCAAGAATCAATAAGCCTAGGCTTATTGATAAAAAAACCCCGCTATTCTCAAAAAATTAACTCTATTACAAGTACAATTCTAGGAGATTATAGGGGTTTCGAGCCACGATCAACCGATATCTAGCCAATGGAAATGATCAGCCATTTTTTCTTGTGCTTACCCTGAATTCTAAATCCGTTAGCATTGCTAGATCTCAGATTTTGAAGAACCCCCTTGAAAAAGTCCTCTGAAAACTAGGGGACTTACTCCTACATATTTCACCACTAAAAAACTGAGCCAAATATTCCACAGCGCTTTAGAGAAAGCTGTAGCTATAGCTGCCCCTACTCCACCGATGAGGGGAATAGCGATCGCATTTAACACGATATTGAGAATAGTCGCATAAATAAAAACGGGTAAAGATTTATTTTGATGACCCGTCATCACCATCAAATAGCCTACAGAACCACATAAAGCACTTACTAAATTGCCTAAAACCAAAATTTTGAGTTGCAAACTCGCTGCGATAAATTCTGAGCCAAATATTCCTAAAATGGGTTGACTGAAGACGGTGAGCAATAAGGAAATAGCCATAGAAGGCCAGAAAATCCACAGGGCAACTGCAGAAACCACCTTTTGCAGACCCTCGATATTGTTTTTAGCGTAAAGGGCTGCGAAACTGGAAGCGGCGACTATATTGATAATGCTCAGCACAACACTAACCCATTGA
>NZ_JAAHHU010001735.1:0-1032 GCF_010672095.1 Moorena sp. SIO3I6
TTAACGTCAGTACGGGATAAGAAAAAAGCTGAAGTCCTTGCCTAGTGAGGCTTGAACCCGATTTACTTCCCCCAGGAATAGGAAAAGGAGGGGGATAATACTGAAAATTCCCAAAAAATGATTCAGCACCCCCTTCCTATGACTAGTCTAGAAGAACTCTTTTGCCAGATCGATGATTTTTGCCAAAGCTTTGAACCTCGATGGCAGGCAACGCTTTTAGGCAAGGGCTTGAAGCATCGTCAACGTCGTCGTTCCTTAAGTTTGAGTGAAGTGATGACCATTCTGGTGAGCTTCCACCAACAGTCCTATCGCAATTTCAAGCATTTTTATGAGAAACACGTCTGTCTGTATTGGCAATCGGCATTTCCGGGACTGCCAAGCTATCAACGGTTTGTTGATTGGATCCCTTCGAGCTTAATGCCTTTGTGCGTCTATCTGAAGCAGTGCTTTGGGACTTACAGTGGCATTAGCTTCATTGATTCCACCAGCTTGAAGGTGTGTCACAATCGCCGCATTCGGGGGCATCGCGTATTCGAGGGACTGGCGGCACGGGGCAAAACTTCAGTGGATTGGTTCTTTGGTTTCAAGCTCCATGTGGTCGTCAATGAGTATGGTGAGTTACTCAATTTCACCCTGACCCCCGGTAATACCGATGACCGTAAACCCGTTCGAGCTCTGCTCCAAGATGGCTTTGGCAAAGTTTTTGCCGACCGAGGCTATGTCTCCAAAAAACTAGCCAAACAATTGTTTGAAGACTTTGGCATTACCTTTTTTGCCAAACCCAAGCGCTTTCATGTTGAATCAGTTGATGCGGTTAACCGACAAACTGCTTTCTCGCAAGCGTTCCATTATTGAAACGATTATTGACCAATTTAAGAACATCTCTCAAATTGAGCATTCTCGACATCGCAGCCCCATCAATTTCCTGGTCAATGTCGTCTGTGGGTTGATTGCTTATTGCCATCAGTCCAAGAAGCCTTCTCTCCTGATTGACTGGGCTTTACCACCTGCTGCTTAACCCGTACTGACGTT
>NZ_JAAHHU010001736.1:0-1032 GCF_010672095.1 Moorena sp. SIO3I6
TTCAGGCGCAACTGTTCCTGATTAGGTAAGTGTAGCACATCATAGAAAAAGCCATCCTCTTCATCCCACAATTGCGTCTCATCTTCCCCAATATTATTCATAGCAGCGGCAATGTAGAGGAAGTGTTAAAAAAACTTAGTAGCCATGTCTTCATAGACAGGGTTTTCTAACGCTAATTCTAGGGCAATAGTGAGCATATTAAGACAGTACATTGCCATCCAGCTGGTGCCATCGGATTGCTCAATATACCCTCCGCTTGGAAGGTCTGAACTGCGGTCAAATACTCCAATATTATCTAAGCCTAAAAACCCTCCTTCAAATACATTGTTGCCGTCGAAATCTTTGCGGTTAACCCACCAGGTAAAGTTAAGCATAAGCTTTTGAAAGACCCGTTCTAAAAACTGGCGATCGCCTGTTCCATGCAACTGTTTTTCGATCTGATAAACTTGCCAGGTTGCCCACCCATGCACGGGAGGATTGACATCTGAAAAGTTCCATTCATAGGCGGGAATTTGCCCATTGGGATGCATATACCACTCTCGCGTCATTAAGTCAAGTTGATTCTTAGCAAAATCTGGATCAATCATTGCTAAGGGGATGCAGTGGAATGCCAAATCCCAGGCTGCAAACCAGGGATATTCCCATTTATCGGGCATCGAAATAATATCTGCATTGTTGAGATGATTCCATTGCTGATTCCTGACTTTGAGACGTTCTGGTGGGGGTGGGGGTTGATTGGGGTCACCCTTGAGCCAGGTTTCTACGTCGTAGTAGTAATACTGTTTACTCCACAACAGTCCTGCGAAGGCTTGACGCTGAATATTACGCTGATCATCATTGAGTCCGGGTGGTGCGATCGCATGGTAAAACTGATCTGCTTCTGAGCGACGGGTGGCAATAATCCGTGAAAACTCACTGCCAAAGGGTTGGGGGATATTGGGAGCATCACTCAGCCACAGCTTAATCACCCGAGTCTCCCCAGCACCAATAGTAAATCGGTAATGGGGAGCCACTTTTGTGCCGACTCTGCTA
>NZ_JAAHHU010001737.1:0-1031 GCF_010672095.1 Moorena sp. SIO3I6
GTCGAAGCTGGGGATACTGCTATGAACCGCACTGTGGAAGGCTTTATGGCGATTCGGGAAACTGTAGGCAGCACTGCCAAGAAGGTCAAACGCCTTGGGGAATCCTCCCAAAAGATTTCTAAAGTAGTTAACCTGATTAGTAACTTTGCAGCTCAAACCAACTTGCTAGCGTTAAATGCTTCTATTGAGGCAGCTCGTGCTGGGGAAGAAGGTCGAGGCTTTGCGGTGGTTGCTGATGAAGTGCGAGCCTTAGCCCATCAATCAGCAGAAGCAACCGCAGAAATTGAAAAAATTGTGGCACAAATCCAGATGGAAACTAATGAGGTGGTAGCTGCCATGGAAGCTGGTACTGAACAAGTGGTAGGAGGAACAAAACTGGTGGATGACACCAGGCAGAGTTTGAATCAAATCACTACAGTAATGGTCAAGATTAATGAGTTGGTCGAAGCGATCGCTAGCGTAACTGTTGAGCAAACTCAAACAAGCGTTTCAGTGACTCAGACGATGACTAATGTGGCAGCGATCGCTAATCATACTTCCATAGAAGCGTTGCAGGTATCCCACTCGTTTAAACAACTGCTTACAGTTGCCGAGCAACTGCAAGATAGTGTAGGCAAGTTCAAGGTGAGTTAGTGTTGTTAGTTAATTGTTAATGTTTAATTGTTAATTGTTAATTGTTAATTGCGATTTTAAAAGTAACTGTGTTCTCAACAAGATTGACGGGGAATTCTGTGATTGTAACTCCTAAAATTTATCAGTCACCCCGAGTTAGGCAATGGTGGCAGCGATGTCCAAACCCTGGGTGTCTTCACAACGATAAACTACCTATTTTTAATTAATTGGGCGTATTCCATGACTCAAATCCCTCCTCAGAATAACTCCCTTAAGGATAACAATGGTCACCAGATTGATACTCATGATATAAAATTATCAGATAAATTGTCTAATAATTTATCTGATAATGGTCATACTGGCACTCACCAAACTTTTAACCTGTCAACATCTACCCTGAAAACCAAACTGGGGAAATC
>NZ_JAAHHU010001738.1:0-1029 GCF_010672095.1 Moorena sp. SIO3I6
TGGTAGTGGGAAATCTAGTGTAGTTAGGGCGGGATTGTTGTATCAGTTACAACTGGGACGGAGGTTATCGGGTAGTGAAAGTTGCAGATAAAAATCCTTCAGCCTGGTGAACATCCCCTCAATTCCTTAGCACTAACCTTTGTAGATTCTGGGTTATCTGATATCGAACGGGGGACTCAATTAGCTCAAGCCGAGGATTTGATCTTAAAGGGTTCTGAAGGGTTGAGACAATTAATCGCTGTGACCGATACCCAGCGGGTGATACTGGTAGTTGATCAGTTTGAAGAAGCATTTACTTTGTGTCAGGATAGCTCAGAAAGACAACAGTTTTTTGAATGCTTATTAGGAGCTTTACCTAAAACCGGGGATAAACTCTGCTTGGTATTGACGATGCGAGCAGACTTTTTTGGTAAATGTCTTGAACAGGACTATAGCGGATTGGCACAGCAGATTCAAGAACATGGAATTGCTGTGATGCCCATGTCACCAGAGGAGTTAAGACAAGCAATTGTAGAACCAGCCAAACAGGTAGAATTGGAGATTGAGCCAGAACTGGTAAAGGAAATACTGGCAGATGTAGCGGATGCGCCAGGATATCTTCCATTGCTGCAATATACCCTGACACGACTGTGGCAAGAAAGCACTGATAACTGTTTGCGGCTCAACACCTATGTCAAATTGGGTGGTGTGATGGGTACTTTGCGTCAACGGGCGACTGAGGTGTATGAGCTATTTTCTGAAGAATAACAAGCAGCAGTACGGCATATTTTTCTGGCACTAACTCAGTTGGGAGAAGGTACAGAAGATACCCGCAGACGAGTATTAAAGCCGAGTTTAGTTAATCAGCGCTACAGCGAAGAACTTATTGATACGGTAGTTCAGAAGTTGGCTGATGAAAAGCTAGTTGTTACCTCTGAAATGGTAGGTAAAGAAGTCTCAAAGAGAGTAGCAGTAGTGGATGTTGCTCATGAAGCCTTGATTCGTCATTGGAATCTGTTGCGGAGTTGGATAAGTGAAAACCGGGATGGG
>NZ_JAAHHU010001739.1:0-1028 GCF_010672095.1 Moorena sp. SIO3I6
TAATTGGATTCGTGCTGATGGCTCCACAGACTATAAACCAGCCTCTGGACGCTACCATCTCTATGTTTCCTATGCTTGTCCCTGGGCGCACCGCACTCTGATTATGCGAGCCTTAAAGGGATTGGAGGAAGCGATTACCCTGTCCATTGTTGACCCATTGATGGATAAAGATGGATGGGAATTTTCCGATGGGCCTGGTTGTATCCCTGATACAGTCAATGGTGCTCGCTATCTGCGGGAAGTTTATATCAAAGCTGACCCTAACTGTACCGGACGGGTGACAGTTCCAGTACTTTGGGATAAGGAAACTGGCACGATTGTTAATAATGAATCCCGTGAAATTATTCGGATGTTTGACCTAGAGTTCGACGGGATTGCTCAGTCGGATATCAGCTTTTATCCGGAGAATTTACGGGAAGAGATTGATAAAACCATTGATGCCATTTACCAACCTATTAATAATGGTGTGTATCGAGCCGGATTCGCTACTACTCAGCAAGCCTATGAAGAAGGAGTAACTGAACTATTTGATGCCCTTAACTATTGGGAAGGGGTGTTAGGTAAACAACGTTATCTCTGTGGCGATCGCATTACCGAAGCTGATTGGTGTATGTTTACCACTCTGCTACGTTTTGACTCAGTTTACTACGTCCATTTCAAATGTAATTGGCGACGAATTTTCGATTATCCCAATTTGTGGAATTATCTCAAAGACCTTTATCATCAGCCAGGGGTAAAGGAAACCTGTAATATTGACCACATTAAGCAGCATTATTATAAGAGTCATCCCTTTATTAATCCCTCTGGTATTGTACCAAAAGGACCACAAATTAGTTTTAGTGATTAAGGCGATCAGCTATTAGTTATCAGTTATCAGCTATTAGTTATCAGCTATCAGCTATCAGCTATCAGCTTTTGAATAACAGGACTTACGCAAGTGCCCCCTAAATCCCCCAATTCTGGGGGACTTTGACATCATTACCCCCCAAAATTGGGGGGCTAGGGGGGCAAAACCCACTAAATTTCGA
>NZ_JAAHHU010000174.1:0-10745 GCF_010672095.1 Moorena sp. SIO3I6
TATTAAAAATTTCAGCAGGATACCCCGCCCACAGTCCTATAGTTAGGCGGGGACAGGGCTGTCAAGGTTTTGAGATTATACCAGACGTTCAGCTATTACCGTGGAGCAAGAGATGAAAAGGTTCTAGCATCAGCAATTCCATTGGGAAATAAGCCTTTGTCCCGTTGATATCGCTTCAGGGCTGCCTCTGTGGCTGGTCCAAATACGCCATCTTTTAATCCTTTATAGTAGCCTAGGGAAATCAAGCGATTCTGAAGGCTATTCACTCTTGTGCCACGACTACCTCGTTTTAATGGAGTAATGATGGTAGCAGCAACAGCAATACCAGAATTGCCCCGTAGTGCTGATAACGTACGAGAGTCAGCAATGCCATTTGCTGGCAGTTCCCGAGAAAGCTGATAATCTTTGACTGCAGTCTCAGTTAATTTACCATAGTATCCCGTTATTGGCCCTTTGTAGAATCCCAAGTCTTTGAGGCGATTTTGAAGTTTTGTAACCGATTCGCCATTGCTGCCTGGTCGCAACTCAGTCACGTTGGTAAGAATATCCTTATCTTTATCCTTATCATTAGGATTTTTGGCTAAGTCTGACAAAGTCCGAGAGTCAGCAATACCAGTCACTGGTAGTCCCCTCAAGCGCTGAAATTTTATGACCCCTGCTTCAGTTAAACGACCGTAGAATCCCGTTACTGGACCGTTGTAGACTTTCAACTCCCTCATGCGCTGTTGCAGTTTGGTCACAGCAGTTCCTCTGTTACCTCGCCGTAACTCAGTGGCGTTCTTGATCGAACCACCATTGATTACGAATAAGGTGTTTTGTCCAGCAACGCCATCCGCCCGTAATCCCTTGGCTCGCTGAAATTTAATTACCGCTGCTTGGGTCATGCGCCCGTAATAGCCAGTGATCGGACCATTAAAAAATCCCAAGGATGTCAACTTCTTTTGCAAATCGCTGACTACCGTTCCTCTACTACCGCGTTTGAGCTGTGTGTTTGTTGGTAGACGAATATCAGTACCAGCAGTTTTATATAAAGCTGCTAGGGTTTTTGGTCCAGCCACACCATCTATTGGTAGTCCCTTCTTTTGCTGAAAGATAGCAACATAAGACTGGGTTAACATGTCATAGTTGCCAGTAATCCGACCTTTATAAAAGCCAGCCGCTGCCAACTCTTTCTGAAGAGAAGTCACCTGTGATCCACGGCTGCCTTTTTGAAGCACTTTAGCACTGGCATGAGCAGCGGTACTGAGAATGGTTAGGGCAATTGCGATCGCACTAATCTTGATCCAAGCTGAACTAGGAATAGTGGGACTGTTTAGCCCATCCAACCATCGAATTAAACCATTATCATCTTGCCACGGAAAATTCTCCGCGTCTTCATAGGACTCGGCAAGATTAACGCAGACTAAGCTTTCCATCGCTTTCCTACCAAATTTTTTTGTATGATAGCCAGTTCTCTAGCAATATTTGTATTGTGTTCTTGACACTACCATTTTAATGGACATTACTCTTGTCCACGTCATCCCTAGTTACCTTCATAGGTCATAACTGCTCAACCGATCATCCCTTCACCGGATCACCCCTTTACCCGATCACTCCTTCACCAATTCCCAGGTAATATCTTTGATCCCAACAATGAGCAATCTTTGAGGAGCAATCTTTTAGCAATCTTTCCGGATGTAGTCAATTTCAGGCTGGATTTAAGAGTTATAACGGATGTGGTAAAGGTAAATCTGCTCGATAATTACCCTCAAAAGGTAAATCTCCTGGATATTGCCCCCAGCTGACTGCTGGGGGTTTTTATTGTGTTCGGCGCTCTACAGTAATGCGATCGCCTCAGAAGTGTTGAACAGGGAATAGGTAATAGGTAATAGGTAATAGGGAATAGGGAATAGGGAATAGGGAATAGGTAAGAAGTAGTTTTCGAGGCTTAAGAGTATCGTTAACTACATTTTTGAGCCTGGTCTTGATGCAGCCGTGAGCGACTGCATCAAGACCGGAAGAGAAAAGCCAAGTTTTACAAAGCTTTTAGGAATTTATCCCTCACCATTATTTGTAAATACCCGCGCGCGTATTGCTATAGAGCAACGCGACTCTCTAGATTAATTCCAAAGGGGATGACCATGCCTAATTGTTGTTGGCCCATCCTCAAGTCATATATTCTGAGCCTCTTCAGTTTTTTGAGCCCAACCATGAAATCTTTCCGGAGCTAGTCAATTTCCTGCTGGATTTAATTATAACGGATTTAGTAAAGATAAATCTCCTGGATAATTGCCCCCAGCTGACTGCTGGGGGTTTTTATTGTGATCGGCGCTCTACAGTGATGCGATCGCGGATCATCACTGTGGCAAAACCGCCCCTGAGCAACGCGACTCTCTAGATTAATTCCAAAGGGGATGACCATGCCTAATTTTTGTTTGCCCATCCTCAAGTCATATCTTCTGAGTTTCTTCGGTTTTTTGAGCCCAACCATCACCAATCTTTCCGGATCTAGTCAATTTACTGGCGGATTTAAGAGTTATAACGGATGTGATCAAAGTAAATCTCCTGGATAATTTACCCCAGCTAACTGCTGGGGTTTTTTTTTGTAATTGCCTAACACAGTGATGCGATCGCCGATCATCACTGTGCCAAACCCCCCTCGCTTATCAACCTAAGGATACAAGCCCCTGAATTCATTTATGGAAAAAGACTATTTGAATTGGAGCGAAGCGATGTTTCAATGCCTCGAATTAATTCCTGGGGTATTTTTTAATTTTGAATTGATAATTTTGAATTGGAGCGAAGCGAGTGACCATGGGTAATTTTTGTTTGCCAATCGTCAAGTCTGTTATTCTGAGTTTCTTAGGTTTTTTGATCCCATCTACCTATCAACCACCCACTTATGGGAATAATTATGAGCTAAGTAGCACACAACCCACTCTCCAATCAATTGACAACAAAAACTATACTCAAGCTCAAATTGATTATTTTTTGGAAATTGCCTTAGGCTCGGAATACGGCTCCTCCAATCCTACTATCAAAAAATGGGACAGGAATGTGAGGATTAAGGTAATCGGCTTGCCAACCCCTGAAGATTGGCAGACTTTGTCAACCGTTATTGATGAACTAAATACGATTACTCAAGGTTCAATTCAAATAAACTTTGATGATAATAATCCCAATCTCAAGATTTATTTTGTTCCCGAATACGAGTTTCGTCGCTATGAGCCTAACTATCGACCGGTCAATTTTGGTTTTTTTCGGACTTGGTGGAATAACCAGGTAATTTATAAGTCAAGAATTATGATTTCTACAACTAGCATTACTCAAAAAGCACGGTCTCACCTAATCCGAGAAGAGCTCACCCAATCTATAGGACTGATGAGGGATTCCTATAAATACAGAAATAGTGTATTTTTCCAAGGGTGGACTGATACGACTGAATATGCGGAGATTGATCAAGCTGTAATAGAAATGCTATATAGACCAGAAATTCGTCCCGGAATGACTAAAGCAGAAGTTATCAATGTTCTGAATAGCCTTAGGTTTGCGAGGTAATCATAGCAGTAGGGTGCGTTATTAACGCACCTTACAGATAGAGTTACTGGGTAGGTTCTGTGCTATAAAGATTCAGATTAGAAGAATTTAGAGGTGGTGTAAGGACCATAGACCCAATTGCCACTGTTCAGCTGTAGCCAATTCCCATTTCTAGCAACCACAGGTTTGAGTACAGATCCACTGCTTACACAGGTAACAGCCTGACCAGTACCAGGACCAGGGAGTGCTTTCAAACACCCACCATTGGGAGTCTTGACTTTGATTCCTGATTCCAAAATCGGACTACCGCCACCGCCTTCACTACTTTCATCAAATAATTTAGAGGTAGTGTAAGGAGCATAAACCCAATTGCCACTGCTCAGCTGCAGCCAATTCCCATTTGTAGCAACCACAGGTTTGAGTGCAGATCCACTGCGGACACAAGCAACAACCTGACCAGTGCCAGGACCAGTGAGTGCTTTCAAACACCCACCATTGGGAGTTTTGACTTTGATTCCTGATTCCAAAATCGGACTACCGCCACCGCCCTCACTACTTTCATCAAATAATTTAGAGGTAGTGTAAGGACCATAAACCCAATTGCCACTGCTCAGCTGCAGCCAATTCCCATTTTTAACAACCACAGGTTTGAGTACAGCTCCATTGCTAACACAGACGACAGCTGCGGAAGTATCGCTCGGACCTTTGCGTGCAGTCAAACAACCACCACTTGGAGTCTTGACTTTGATCCCTGTTTCCAAAGCCGCAAACACTGGAGCCGTTACACTCAGACTCGCTAACCAGACCGCACATCCTAGTAAACCGAGCCAAGCAGTGTTGGGAATTTTAAACCAGTTGAGGTTGAGTTCTCTTAGATCTAGATCACAATCAATACCTACTGCTTCTTCATAGGATTCATAGGAATGAGTGTAAGCAAGTACTTCCACGTTTTTCTCCTTTTTTAAGTTTTATTAAGTTTTGAGGCAATTATGATCATAATTTCCCCTAAAGTTGAGGGAAAATAGATTGCTTTGCTGTCAGGTGGAAGACCCAAGGGTAATCGGTAATCGGTAATCGGTAATCGGTAACTGACCCAACTATACTTGATGTCATTCTTTTGTTCAGCAACGCCAAATAGATGGCTGGAAAAAGGTTATAAGACAATTTCCTCCCATAGGGGAAAATTTAAGCAAAAAAAAATAATTGCCTGATTAAACGATAACGTTGTGTGAAGCGTTCGCAAAGCGTGGCCAAAGGCCAATCGCATAAGCGCGTTTTTATCTGGGTTGTAAACACACTTCTTGCTGTAAAAGGCATGGATGGAAAAGGCTTGCAGACAATAGGGGAAAGAGCTCCGAAGTTTTATTGGACAAAAAAAAAGACCATATAGGTTTACATCTCATTTAAAAAGGCTATATTGCAATAGACAAAAAACCAACCCTATCCCCAGCCAAATTAAAAAACAATACCTTGTCAGATCTAAGGCTTGGTTAATTTTGCCTGGTGTGATATCGTAGGTAGGTTTTCCTAATAAGGGTTTTTGCTTGACAACACCACTGTAAAAATTAGTCCCCCCCAGCTGAACCTCCAAAATCGCAGCAAAAGCCGATTCACTCCAGCCAGAGTTAGGACTCGGATCAGCAATAGCATCACGGCGACACAGACGCCAGACCTGCTGAGGTTTTCCAGACATCAAGGCTAGGGTAAATACGGTTAATCGACAGGGGATCCAGGTTAGTAAATCTTCAATTTTAGCACTAAACCAACCTAAATGCGTGTAAGGCTCTCGGCGGTAACCGACCATCGAATCTAAAGTACTGGCAGCTTTATAAGCTAAGGCAAGAGGAACACTACCAACCCCAGGAATCAACGCTCCAACAATGGCATAAAACAGAGGGGCTGTGACCCCATCGGTAGTGTTTTCCGCCACCGTTTCTAGGACAGCTCGTAGGATTTCCGACTCACAAAGATTTTCTGTATCACGACCAACATATTGACTTAATCGAGAACGGGCTAGTTCTAATTCTCCGGCAGTTAAAGGCTGTAATACATCCATTGCTGCTGCTCTAAGAGAGCGACCAGCAAAACAACTGGCTAGCAATATCGTTCCTATGCCTATACCCAAAAAGGGATTGAGCCAGATTCCTAGGAAGACAATAAACCATCCAACTACTCCACTCCCAATAATTAGTCCAATACCCAACCCAATTCCTGCTAGGCGTTGTTGCCAAGGCTGCTGCCAGAAGTGAATTGCTAACTTAGTGAAGTGAGAGATTACCCAGCCCATAACCTGCACTGGATGGACCCAACCCCAAGGATCACCGATCAGATAATCCAGACTAGCCGCCAGCAGCAAAATGACACCATTAGTATGGTTATTACCCAGGATTTGAACCACTACTTTCTAATTTTATCGACATTCTCTTCCCAGTTAGCCCCATCGAAAGGGACAAGGGTAAATCGAGATAGAACATCACCGTCAAGACAACGTAGGTTGACAGAAATCCCATTGGGATGAGAACGGGGTCGATAGAAAGGATGAATGCCACAGATTTGGCAGAATGTGTGCTTCGCCGTGTGAGTGTTGAAGGTATAACTAGTCAACACTTGATCTCCCTTAAGTAAGCTAAATTGCTCAGGGGAGACAATCAGGTGTAAGATGCCCTTTTTTTTACACATCGAACAATTGCAATCAATTGCCTCATGCTTTTTTACAATTACCCGGAAGCGGACAGCGCCACAATGACAGCCCCCCTCATAAGTAATCGGTTCGTTACTCTTTTTCATGAACAGAAAAATTGATTCAAACAACGAAACTGGTTTCTTCTCCCATAGCCGCTTGCCAACTACGGGCATCATAATAAAGATCGGCAAGAGTTATAGTGTACAATGCTTCTTTAAGCTTTTGATGCAAACGATGCCAAAGTGTAAATGTAACCCAGTCTTCGGCTTGACCAGCGTCTGGGGTATGGTGGGGTAGTGGTTCGATGGTTTCACCCACTGCTTCTAGGATTTTGCCGAGGGAAATTTGTGTGGGTTCATGGGCTAATTGATAGCCTCCTTGAGCTCCACGAACTGACTTGACTAAGCCAGCACGGCGCATCTCAATCAGTAGTTTTTCTAGATATGGAGCTGGTAGACCTTGCCGTTTAGCGATCGCTCTAACCGATGTCGGTCCATACCCTGGTCTTAGGCTCAGATCTAGTAGTGCCTTAACACTGTAGTGTCCACGAGTGGTGAGCTTCATAATAAAATAGCAATCCAATCGGAAAGTGGACGTGG
The DNA here is from genome assembly GCF_010672095.1 of Moorena sp. SIO3I6. Taxonomy (NCBI): domain Bacteria; kingdom Bacillati; phylum Cyanobacteriota; class Cyanophyceae; order Coleofasciculales; family Coleofasciculaceae; genus Moorena; species Moorena sp. SIO3I6. The sequence goes on from NZ_JAAHHU010000174.1 coordinate 6,799, forward strand.
GAGTTAACGGGACAATTTCTTTGAAAGACTAAAGTCGGAAACGATTTTATGACCTGTTTAAAGATCACGCTCGTTTAATCCACTCAGCTATCAGCATCAAGAGCCGGGGGAACCAAGCAACCCTCTCATCCTGAAGACTATACTTTGAGCGGTATGCTTTTAGCTATGCCTTCAAGCCAGAAGCTTAGATCTTAGACTATCAATGGCTGATAGCTGATAGCCCGTTGGCTGAATGCTAAGCTCAAAGAAACTCGCTTAATACTGTCACCCAATGGAGATAGCCATTGACTTGTGACAGGGATGGAAAGTACAGGTGGCTGGTGAGGAAATTGCCTACAAGAGTAGCCCATACTCTTTTAGCCAATTTTCCCGTGACCCTAGGCAATTTTCCTGTGACCCAGATGATCGGAGTTGTTCACGACCTATTCACAACCTATTGCTGTAGTTGAACGGTAGTTAAAAACTGACTATTAACGAACACAGTTGACACTCTCGGTGTAATATAGTCTCATATACTGATATTAAACTAAGATTTTGTTATCTTAGTTGACAGTCAGTCCAGTAGAAATGCTGGATACCACTTAAGTCCTTAGTATTAGATTCAAGTTGATGGCTAGAAAGAAAAACATGGCTGCTCCGACGCCTCCTCTGAAGGACGAAGCATTGCTTGATAAAGTAAGAGAGCTAGGTAACCTGAGCAAAGAAGAAAAAGCTAGAGCCTGTGGCTACTACACCGTGACAAAAAACGGAGTAGAGCGAGTCAATATGATGAAGTTCCTCAATGCCCTTATTGATGCGGAGGGGATTGAATTAGACAGCAAAGTCAATGGCAATGGTCGTGGCGGACGCAGTGCCAGCTATCGGATTAGTGTGCAGTCTAACGGCAATCTTCTGATTGGCTCGGCTTACACGAAACAAATGGGTTTACAACCAGGGGACCAGTTTGAAATCACCCTGGGACGCAAGCACATTCACCTTAAACAACTTGATGAAACAGAAGAAGAAGCACGTGAGGCATCCTGAGCCGAATAGACAAGGCTTAGAACGCCGTAATCGGTAAATGTGCTGTCGCTCAAAACGTCAGCATTCTCCCGTCAGTTATCAGCATTAGCGCTACTTGAAACGCTGTGCTTGCCAGCCATTCATGATGCCCTCAAGAGAACCAATCCACGAGGCTTTAAACGGTAAGCGTGGTTTGAAAAGGAGCCCATAAGCTTACTCTCTTGATAAACCCAGGCTCCCAAAACATTAGCTGTTTGCAAAGCTGGAAAGTAGCGCGTCAGCTGACTGCTGATAGCTTAATGCAAACCCGATCACTGTCTGTTACGAAAGCGGTGTATCAATTTCCATCCCCATTTATGGAAACTTCCCAATCTAGCTTTTAATCACTCAATTGGGATATTGTTTAAAGAACACCCAGTCAGGGGCATCATCAATTCTTCTGGCTGGCTTCAATTTCCATTGCTCAAGGAGACCAGTATTAAGCAATAAGTTGAACTAGATCAGCTTTTGCCAAATCCCATGGTCAGAAGACATCAAAATCAGTAGAGAAAGATAGGTTCCCCAGAATAAAATTACCATAAATTGTCTATCCCGTCGCGCAACCAGCATCCCTGCTATAACCATGGTTAAAGGGACACAAGCGAAGAACAGCCAGGAGCTGAGGTCAAAAGCTTTCCTAATCCCGAAGTGAAGCATCACAGTAATAGTAGCAACACCTAGTAGACTTAACCCAATACTCCAAAAACGGGGATAAGATTTGCTAGAAGGCCAATGCCAAATATCTGTCAGTTGGGCTCCACCAGCAAGGGCTAATGCTGGGTAAACTGGCAACACATACCCAGGCAATTTAGTGGCAATAAGGGAAATGGCGATCAAGTAACCGCCAGCCCATACCAGTACCAATTTAGCCCAGCCCCAATGGCGATTCTGCCAAGCCTGCTGTAACCAGTAGGAAAAGAACAGTAACCAAGGTGCGGAAAATTTTAAGATTTCCCCCAGGTAATACCAAGGGAGGCGATTTTGCCCATCCACTGCTGTCCAGATCGGGCGTAGGGACTCGTAGAGAATGGCTTTAGTTGTAGTAACGGCTCTTTGATCCTGTACCAGTAATGGAACAGTGTACCAAGCAAGAGCAGGACTATAGCCTAGGAGCAATCCCAACCACCAATAAGTAGACGTGAGGAGTCTGGGCGTATCCCATGCTAGAAACAACAGAGCGATCGCTGTGATCAACAATGCCACCAGGATCCCCTTAGTGAGGAAAATCAAGCCTAATCCGATCCCCGCTGCCAGTGACCAGCGTGAGTCCCGACGCGATCGCAACACACACCACATCATCAACACCACAAAGCACAGATTAGCTCCATCCAGGATTGCCATACGCCCATAATGGGCTATTGGTAAGAAAGTTAGGTAAATCAAGCTAGAGAAAATAGCCTTCTGACGGCAGGGGAAGATTTCTGTAGCAAGACCATATACTAGCAGTACCGACAGAACACTGAGGATGGCACCAGGTAAGCGTGTAGTCCACTCGTTGACACCACCAAACTGATAAGCCACCGCAATGAGCCAGGCTAGTAGGGGGGGGTGTTCAATTACGGTTTCACCTTCAAAAGTTGGGTAAAGCCACTGCCCAAATTCCCCCTTTGCTGAAAGTAGTTGAGTAGCCAGATGACTTATGCTTTGCTCTACCCCTTGCAACGAGCCACTGCCCAAATTGATGCTAAACAACAATAGTGCTGCCAGGAATAACCCTAACAGCGACAATCTCTCAATCCAGCGTTGAGTTCTACGTATCCGGTTTCCCGAGCCACCCCAAGTAAACGTTTTATGATCCATAAATTTACCTTTACCTTTACCTTTACCAATAATTCATAATTAAAGCTAGAAGTTTAACAAAAAACCATGAACGAAGCTAATTTTACCGTTCCCCACCAGACCACGAGCCATCATCCAATTTTTCGGTTCTACTTGGGGGATTATCCCAATGCTGCTAGCCATCTTATCTAATCTACTAACCCCGTTGTCTGGTGTTCTTAACCACAGCAGTATACTTTTTACCTTTAACCTTTCAATTATGTCGGAAAACTAATCGTCTCTAACTAATCGTCTCGCGCGAGCGTGAACAGGCAATTCTGTTGAAGCTGTTTACCGTCAGTGATAGAATGTCCGTTGTTGAAGTGACGGTGCTAAACTATCCAGCATAAATTAAAACTTAACTTTTTTTGAAATTACCAATCAACGTAGAAAAACCTTTGACCTATGAGTATGACTTATGAGTAGTGTGAGCTATGGGTCGAATTAATGATTAGATTGGTGAGCAATGGCAAAGTCTGACAATTATACACAAGATAAACACAATATAAACAAAACTAATTAGACAAGTAGGAGCATGACATGGTAACAGACACTCTCAAACCTCCCCATGACTATTTACAGTGGCGTGGGTCTTATCTCCGGGAGGAACTGTTGCTCAGCAATGGTTTAAGTAAGGCACAACAGCAAACAGCTTTGCTTATAGTCTTGAGTAATTCAAACTTGAGTTTTTCGAATCGAGTGTAAGCAAAGTTAAAAAATCTTCTCCAGAATCCTTACCTGTTCACTGTTCCGAAGTTCCGAAGTTGCCTACTTATGTAATAAGTCCTATGAAAGTGATACACTACCAGGACACAAAGGGCATGCTTAAGATAGGCTATAGACGGTTTTATTACTGTGACCTATAGCTCTGTCATTGACCATCGACTGCTACGAGCAATGTTCTAGAACTTACCTCAAGTTCAGATTCACTGCTAACCGATCACTTGTTGACCAAGCCAGCCCATGGAGTTGAACACAGAATAATGAGGAATTTCTACCTAAGTTGATCACTTGCGACACTTACGCATATGGAAAGCTCATTTGAACTAACCCTACAGATGGTTATCGCCATCTTTGCTGGGATCAGT
>NZ_JAAHHU010001740.1:0-1027 GCF_010672095.1 Moorena sp. SIO3I6
TAGGTGCGCTCTTACTTGGCGAATTAAATTCGCCACGGGTCGCACCTCCTGTAACTTCTCAAGAACTTTATATCTGATACCGTAATAGTTTTTGACAAATGCTTTCATTCCAGCTCACTTTAAGTGATCGTTGCCAAGAGATGGTCTTTTGGAAACTCTATCCCAAAGTCATAAATATCTACAACTACCAATAGGTGGAGATAATGAGGATTTTTACCAAAACTTTACAAAGTTACTCTAAAAATCAATAAACTATAAATCTCACCCCCCTAGACGTTAATGATGGGTAAAATTCGTGTGGCTCTCATTGAAGACCATGATCTGACTCGGATGGGTCTGCGAACAGCCCTCCAACAAAACGGTGAAATTGAATTGGTGGGCGAAGCAGCCAATGCTACTGAAGGACTAAAGTTACTCGCGGAATCTAGACCAGATATCGGAATTGTCGATATTGGTCTTCCTGACATGGATGGAACTGAATTAACTAGACAATTCAAAGAGTTTCAAGCTAAACAGGATGATTCTAAACAGGATGATTTCCCCACCAAGATTATGGTACTGACCTTGCAGGATGATGAAGAAGCCGTACTAGCAGCTTTCGCTGCTGGAGCTGACTCTTACTGCATGAAAAATATAACTTTTGATCAATTGGTAGAAGCTCTGAAAGTGACCTATGAAGGTAATGCTTGGATTGATCCAGCCATTGCCAGAATTGTACTTGAGCAGATCAAACCAAGTAAACATACTCAGCATGCTGACGCTAGTGAAACGATCGCTATCCATGCTGCTCCCAATGAATACAATCAAATGATTGAAGCTTATCCTTTAACGGAAAGGGAATTAGAGGTTTTGCAGTTGATTGTAGAAGGTTGCAGCAATGCTGTGATTGCAGAAAGGTTATATATCACTGTGGGAACTGTCAAAACTCATGTCCGAAATATCTTGAATAAACTCTGTGCGGATGACCGTACCCAAGCAGCTGTGCGTGCCCTCCGCTCTGGCTTAGTTATTTGAGATTATACCATAG
>NZ_JAAHHU010001741.1:0-1027 GCF_010672095.1 Moorena sp. SIO3I6
TCCGATTCCCGATTCCCGATTCCCGATTCCCTATTACTTCATTGTCGAGCAAACACCTTATCTAAACGTTCTTCCCATTTCTTCTGATTAGCCATAGCATCTTGAACGTAGGGTGACCAAGCAATTAGTTTAATAAATAATAAATTAATCCATGAAGCAGGAAAACGGAGGGGTCTAACAATATCTAGAAATAAAACCACCCGCATCCCATCGGTTTCATTCCATACCTCATGGGGAAAGCTATCATCAAACATCATTGCTTTCCCTTCTTCCCAATAGCGAATGTCGTTACCAACACGAATCCGACAATTTTCCTTCGGTTCAGGAACACGTAATCCTAGAAGACATCTGATCACCCCTTTATAAGGTCCCCTATGTTCAGGGATATGCTTCCCTGGTAATAGGATTGAAAAAAAGGCCGTTTTCATGCCAGGAATTTTTTCGATAATACGAGTAGTTTCCGGACATTTTTCACAATTCTGTTTAACTTTAATTCCATAGCCATAAAAGCCATAGGTTTTCCAACGATTATCCGTACTGACATACTCAGCCTGGTCTGGGGAAATATCTTGGAAGTTGGGTAGAGTATCTCTATATTTCAAGACTTGATCTAGCTCTTGGCGAATCGTCATCCATTGAGATTCTAACTCAGCTACCCAATCAAATTGGTCAGGCTCGAAGAAGGTTGAATTACCAATTAATGAGTAATTAGTAATTAGCTTTTCAAAATTGGATATCAGTGATATACCAATACCATAGATCAGGAAATTTCTGGCTTTCTCCCTAAGAGCCTCTAAAGAACGTTTCATGGTTAATTATTTTAGCTGCGCTTAGAGGGATATGTTACCATACCTAATTATTTTTTTTACTGGTTCCTAAAAAAAATTATAAATTCCTAGTGATGGTCGTAATTAGGTAAGTATTCAGCCGTGAGCTAAAAGCTCAAGCGTGCGCGTTCAGCGGTCAGCTTAAGCGCTACGCGCACGCTACGCGAACAGCTTGTAGGGTGGGCAAAAAGCGATGCAGA
>NZ_JAAHHU010001742.1:0-1027 GCF_010672095.1 Moorena sp. SIO3I6
CGTTGTTTCCCCCATGAGCGACTGCATCAAGACAATGTTTAGAGATTTTAAAAGCGATGCAGCGCGGTCTTGGGGAGGCAGTGCGGTCTTGGGGGTTCCCCCGGAGACGAAACCTTAGATAGTGGAGCCTTTATAGTTAGCAGGTTATGCAGAAAAGGGTTAAATATTTGTTAATAAGGCTCCACTATCTTACGGTAACTATCGCCTTTGGCGACGCTTGGCCGTAGGCCACGCCAAAGGCGAACGCGAACAAACCATGAGCGACTGCCGTGGTTTCCCCCATGAGCGACTGCATCAAGAACAGGAGGCTATAACGCGCGAAGACACTAATGTCTATGGTGATCGGTTGATTTCGCTAATTTTATTGATATCAATAGCCTATACTTCTGCTACTATTTAAGGACAGCAAATTAAAGCGATGCAGCGCGGTCTTGGGGAGGCAGCGCGGTCTTGGGGGTTCCCCCCATGAGCGACTGCCGTGGTTTCCCCCATGAGCGACTGCATCAAGACACGAAAAGGAATTCAAAAATATATCGGTAGAGTAAAAGAAGATGGCCGTTCACAACGACGACACAGTAGTTTTTATATAGCAATCCTAAATCATTTGGAAAAAATAAACTATTATAATATAATGAGTTTTATTAACTAAAAAAAATAGAAATTATTTATGAAGAAAAAAATCGAGCAGGTTAAAGCTAATGTTCAAGAAGAACTAGAAAAATTTATCGAAAGCAATCCAGAACCAAGAGAGCTAAAAAGAGCCTTAGCTATTCGGATGCTTATTCAAGGTTTTAAAGTTACAAAACTTCAAAAAACCTTAGGGATTTCTGCTGCTTTTGTTAGCCAATGTAAAGTTCGTTTTGCCCTAGAAGGTATTGAGGGATTGAAACTAAAACATAAAGGCTCAAAAGGATACCTTAATCAAAGCGATCGGACTTCTATAATTGAGTGGTTAAGAAGTCAAAATCAGATAGATTTAAGTAAACTAGAAAATTAGATAGAAGATAATTATGGCATCAAATTTCAG
>NZ_JAAHHU010001743.1:0-1025 GCF_010672095.1 Moorena sp. SIO3I6
AAATTTAAATTCCTGAGTTTTGGTCGGTTGCAGGATATCCCCGAGATTAGCCCCAATGAACTCTCCGCGATAGGAATAAATATAGTCATCTCCCATTCCCAGGTTAAAGTAGACTATATTGATTGAGTAGACTTTTTTAATTTGACCGTACTCTTGACCTTTGTCTAAGTATTCGGTGACTAACTTAGACGCACCGTAGAGCATACGGTGAAAATAATCGTGTTGAGGGTTGTTTTGTACTTCAATCAGGATCAGCTCACCATCAGTGGTTTCAGCGAGAATATCAACTCGGTTGGTTTTCTCATCGAGGGTCTCTTGATTAGCTTCGCTTTCGAGAAGGGTTTTGATGGTAATATCGAAATGCAACAACTCGCTTAGAAACCCTTCCAAAACACCAAAGTTAGCTTTATTCCGCAGCAGTTTTTTGATTGCCCAATCAAAGCGAATATGTGTGTCTGGCATTGTCTTGTGCTGGTGCTACTGTTCTCGATTATCTCGATTATAGGTAAATTTTACGCTGAGGATGCCCTGTGGCCACAGAACGGTGAATAGGGAAATCTTGAACGTCCTTGACCAAAATCTGGCCAGGGGAACCCCATTAAGGAAGAAAGAGTGAATGGTGAATGGTGAATGGTGAATGGTGAATGCAGAATAGTGAATGGTGAATGCAAAATGTATAATTACAAATTCTAAATTCTAAATTCGCGCATTCTAAATTCTAAATTGATTCAATCTCTTCCCGAGAAAGTTGGGTGATGTTCATAATAGTCTCCACATCTAAACCTTGTTCCCGACAGGAACGTGCTATCGCTATTTTTTCTTCTTTTTTTCCTTGTTGGATACCTTGTTGAAGACCTTGTTCGATCCCCTCTTGTTTTCCTTGTTGGATACCTTTTTCCATACCTCGAATTTCTGCCTGTTCCACTTGCCATCTCGTCTCAAACTCTTGGGTACTGAGTATACTGGCTTCGTCACGCTTATTTTTTAGGTAACGCTCGTAAGCTGCTCTTTCTTGTTCTGATAAA
>NZ_JAAHHU010001744.1:0-1024 GCF_010672095.1 Moorena sp. SIO3I6
GATAAACCCACCGGTAACTAACCCCTCAATTTCAATGAGAAAGTTAAAGCCTTGGTAGGGGTCGAGGCGAGCTCCCAACGCCCCAGTCACTCCAGCGTAAGCCGCGTTTGCTCCTAAAGGCACAACCGATGCTAAAGTTGCCATCATTAACTCCTGGAATTCATGAAACTATCCCCAATTACCGTAACCCAATTATTTGCTCATTCAACTTTTCATTAATACTTGCTACTTGTGCCACCCAGCACTGTCTTTCTTGATGATCCAGACTCATAATCTGGTCATAAGACCAGTGCAAGTGATAAGCAATATAGGCTACCTGATACTTTTAACCCGGACAAATTCTGACATCAAGATGTCAGAAAAGCTGAGTACTACATCCCCGACTGCTTCGAGGAAGGTGGTATCCCACATCGCCTTTCGGCAAAGCCGACGCTACGCGAACAGGAAAATCCCGACGGCTCCATTGAAATCTCTAGGGATTTCGTATCCGCAACGTGGACATTGAAAATTCTTAGAACTACCAAGTTTTCTATGAATGTGTCCGCACTTTGTACAAGTTTTGGAGGTATATTCCTCTGTTATCCTCACTAATTTGGAACCATAACGGTTGCACAAATGCTCTAAAATCTGAGAGAACTGATAAAAAGCCCATGTCATCATCGCCCTAGCTGTCTTGCTTTTTAGTTTTCGCTTCTTTTTGACAACCATCTGCGACGTCTCAAAGGTAGGTAAGACGATCACATCGTAGTTTCTTGCCAAAAACGATGCTACTTGTTTGTGCAATTCAGTTCTCAGACTTCTGATCTTAGTTCTGAGTCTTTCCATAGCTATCCTTAGCTTGTATCGGCGACGTTTGTGTGTGCGTCCTTTTGATTTGTCATGCTCACTTTTTAACTTATCTAGATGGGAACAAAGTTTAGCTATTCTCTGAAAATCATTATTTGCGAACTCCAAGAAATCCGTGCCGTCAAACCCAGTCATGAATGTCCTAACTCCAGGATCTAAAGCTATCACTTTCTTGGTA
>NZ_JAAHHU010001745.1:0-1024 GCF_010672095.1 Moorena sp. SIO3I6
GGAAGAGTAGAGGCCAATTCTCCCCAAGCGTTAAGTTAGAGTCGATGCTTGGTATTACCCAGGGCACCTCTCCTACAGAACTGTACGTGAAGCTTTCGCCTCATACAGCTCCTGGGTATTCTCAACCTCTCGGCTTGTCTTTTTCAAGACTTGCTCCAGTGGATTTGTTGGTGACAACTATGGTGGACAGCCATCAAATTCTTTCGTTTCCAATTGTCGTGGTTTCCATCGATGTGATGGAGGTGTACAGATTCGTCGTCTAAGAATTTCAGTCCACAGAATCCACAAGTATGGTTTTGCCTTTTCAAAGCTTTTACAGTTTTCCCATAGTAAAGGTTATTTTTCCTTCTACTCCAGTAGACTGTGTCTCCGTCAAATGGTGATTTATTTCCTTTGACCATGGTGAATCCGTTAGTTTCCCAGCTTACGCTTGGAAAGGCTTTCTTTGCCAATTTAACTGCTTCGTATCGGTCAACGCTTTTTTGTTTTCTGAACCTTTTGGTTGCAGTTTTCCTTGGGAACCATAAGGTGTCCCTTACGTTATCCATCCAGCAGAATCGGTGGTAGTTTCGCCATCCCCTGATGATAGGGGCTAACTTCTTTGCTTTTACTTCAGCACCATAGTTCGAGTTGTTGACGATGTATTTGACTTTGTCACGCATATTTCTAAAGTTTTCCTCTGATGGGAAGCTCTTGAATTTTTGGTTTTTCAGGACTTTCATGTGCCAGCCCAGAAAGTCAAATCCATCTGTCGTTTTGGTTATCTTGGTCTTTTCTTCGCTGATTTCCATCCCTCGTTCATTCAGGAATATCTTGACAAAGTCAAGTATTTCCTCTGGTTTTTCTCCAGGTTTTACGAAGAACACCATGTCGTCTGCGTATCTTACACTGGGATGCAGTGCTTCGATTCCGTTTAACGCGATATTGGCTAACAGAGGACTGACCACTCCGCCTTGAGGGGTTCCCTGATTTGGAAAATCCGGTGATACTCCTGATTTTAAAAATCTGAATATTCCTATTGAGA
>NZ_JAAHHU010001746.1:0-1023 GCF_010672095.1 Moorena sp. SIO3I6
TCAAACTGGTGAAGTGCTTGAGATTCGTAGGTGATCAAAGCTTGAGATTTACCTTTAACATAATTTGCGATCGCATCAGCTGCTTTAATTGCCGATTGCAACGCCTTGTGAATACCAGCCGACGATATTGCTGCAGCAGTTTGCGATCGCTTATTAAGCTGACAATAACCCGCTGATTGGGTAGACGAGCAGCATACCACCAACGCAATTCTGTACCTCACCCAATTGAAAACCGCTATCAATCATTATTATCAACAATACCAATATCCTCATTCCAAAGTTTAGAGTTGTTCAGAATAAAGTCTTGCATTAATTGATAGCAACTATCGTCGTTTAAAACGTCAACAATAACACCTCTAGAACGGAGTAATTCTTCCTCACCTAAAAAAGTTTTGTTTTCCCCAATCACAACATGAGGGATCTTGTACAACAAAATCGCGCCAGTACACATACTACATGGAATGTAGTGTACAAAACGACATCTTGATAAAAAGAAGCAGGTTGAGAGCCAACATCCTCAAGAGCATCCATCTCACCATGAAGGATTGCACTACCTTTTTGAACTCTCCTGTTGTGTCCACGCCCGACAATCTCACCACCCTTAACCACAACTGAACCGATCGGTATTCCTCCCTCTTGGAAACCTATCTGAGCTTCTTTAAATGCTGCTAGCATAAACTGATTCAAAATTGCACCTCATCACTTTGAGCTACTGAATTTTGCCTATATATAGCAATTCTATATCCCATAAGGTACCTATTATCCCCCTAAATCCCCCTTAATAAGGGGGACTTTGAGGTTGAGCAGCGTACCTCATAACTGCGATAAACGCTATATTCCGGCAAAAACTCCCCTATTTTTAAGATGAAATAACAGCAAATCAATAAAATACTCTTTGTTGCTAATTTATAAGCGATTCAGCTTATGCGCTATGCGAACAGCTAATGCTTACTATCACTCCACACCCTCCAATAACAAAGCCACTTGTTCAGGTGCAGGAAGTTGATTCTGCAACTGTTGTGG
>NZ_JAAHHU010001747.1:0-1022 GCF_010672095.1 Moorena sp. SIO3I6
CAACAACAACCACGGCCCGAATAACCAAGCCAACAGTAGCGCTAGGATACCAGTTACCGCCACAATCCCCTGACCGAGTTGCAGAGAAAACTCCCCTGCAGCCACTGGAAGATGGGGTTTATTAATCCGGTCAATCTCCACATCGTGCAATTGATTTAGTCCTACGATATAGACATTACCGCACAAACAAGCAATCCAAGCTCCCAGCAGTTGACCGAACCCTTGCCAAGTCCAACCACTGTTAGTCATGGACACAGCAATGAGATAGAGGGCAAAAATACTTAAACTCGTCCCAATAATCGTATGGGGACGAGAAAATTTCCAGAAACTGTACAGCCAAGCCGCTGGTTGCTGCAATAGATTAATCGAGGAAGGAGTAGATGCTTTAGAGGAAATCTGACTCATAGATCAGGTTAATAGTATTAGGGATTAGGGGTGAGAGTAATGGTTTTACTACATAATGCTTAGTGTAAGGGTTCTTAATACATAAGCATTCAGGGGTCAGCCGTCAGTCGTCAGCTTATTTTATTCAAAAGCTGTTCGGTTTAGCTTGGCCTACGGCCAATGGCTGATGGCTGATAGCTGATAGCTGATGGCTGATAGCTGATAGCTGATAGCTGATAGCTGATAGCTGATAGCTGATAGCTGATAGCTGATAGCTGATAGCTGATAGCTTACCTTAATCCCTAATCCCTAAAGCCCTACACCTGTACCGGCGTCCGATAATCTCTTCTCTCCTCGAAATTGCCTGCTGGTTCTTCCTCAAGATTGGTAATTAAACGAACCCCGCGCTTAAAGGTAAGGTAATGCCATGCCCACTGAATCATTACCAGCAACTTGTTATCAAACTCAATCAGGAAGAAGATGTGGATAAAAATCCAGGCCAGCCAAGCCAGGAAACCAGAGAACTTAACAAACCCCAAATCCACTACTGCGGCATTCCGTCCAATCACCGCTAAATTACCATAATCCTGGTAATGGAAATCCGCTACTGTCTCCTCCTTGAGGCGCTTCTGAATCAG
>NZ_JAAHHU010001748.1:0-1022 GCF_010672095.1 Moorena sp. SIO3I6
AGGTGTTGCAGCAGATTATTCAGGAGGTTCACCGGGTGCTTAAACCAGGAGGAGTGTTTACCCTGGTGGATTTGCACAAGCCAACTAATGTTTTGTTTTGGCCAGGGTTAGCGGTATTTATGTGGTTATTTGAGACCCAGACAGCTTGGCAATTACTAGAGACTGACTTGGTCAAGGGGCTTGAGCAAGTGGGGTTTAAGGTATGCGATCGCTCCTTGTACGCAGGTGGTAGTTTACAGGTGATTCAGGTCACTAAAGGGTAAACGCCGACACTAACCAAAAAACCTCCCCTGCACCCAACGCCAAAGGCGAACAACCTTCTACCTTCAACCTTCAACCTTCAACCTTCTACCTTCTACCTTCTACCTTCTACCTTCTACCTTCAACTTTAAACATACCCTACACCTAACCCCAAAGGCGAACAACCAAATAACCTTCAACCATACAGCCCACCTACATATTCCCCATAACCGTTGTAAGGTAGGGTAGGTCGTTTTTCCCAGGATAAGTTAGGACCGCTACTGATGAATCTTTCTGTCGCTTGTGACCATCTCGGGTGAGGCTTATTGGGGTTAACATTTGCCTCAAAGTCATATTCATAGGAATTAATAGTATTCCAGTAAGTAGCTGGCTGGTTAGCTAAAAACTCTACTTTGACTATAGATTTTGCTCCTTTAAAACCATATTTCCAGGGCACTACCATGCGAATAGGAGCACCATGCTGCTTGGGTAATAGATGACCGTAAATACCAATAGCAAAAAATGCTAGTTCGTTAGCCATTTCCTCAACACTTAGACCTTCCGTATAAGGCCAAGGTAATGAACCAAGGTGTATGCCTGGACCAGTAGTAATTTTGCGGTCATAGTAGGAGGTAAATCGCACAAATTTAGCCTCTGAAGTAGGTTCTACTGCTGTCATCAGCGCTTTCATGGGAAATCCGATCCAGGGTAGCACCATTGACCACGCCTCTACACAGCGGAAGCGATAGATCCGCTCTTCGATGGGAAATTTAGTTTGCAGA
>NZ_JAAHHU010001749.1:0-1022 GCF_010672095.1 Moorena sp. SIO3I6
CAGTAATATCTGGTAACGTAGCCAGAGGACGGTTATCTACTGGTCGGTCTAGAGGCTTACGTACCCCATGCAACTGACTCTGTAGTACTTGGGTAAAATCCAATTTGAGAACAGTAGCACCATTTTCCTTGGGATCAACAACCGTCCGAAACCAAATTTCCCCATCTTGACCACGACGCACTGTTACTTCCAAATCCAGGTTTAGCTGTTTGATAGCCAAAGACTTACCACGAGCATAGGATTTGAGGGAGAGAGTATCTTCCGCATAGTCAATTTCCGATGCGATCGCATCCACCAATTCTGCCAACTGCCATTCTTGGTTATCCTCTGTTACTGACTCATCATTACTCATCGATCCGAAGTTCCCTCTTCTGACTTCCCTACTCGCTAGTTCCATTAACCCCAAGGGCGGGGGATCTCACCCAATTGAGAACTGCTATACATGCCATAGTTTACCCTTTACCTTTTGTCTTCAGTAGTGATAGTGATTCGGATACGACCATTACTACCAACTGGTTCTGTTTCACGAGCTGATGGCATTGTAACTATCACTCTACGTGACTTTTCTGGTAAAGACTGGGGGTCAGTTTGCAGGCGTAGATGGGCAGGAATCTCAACATCCACATCAGTGACCTGTAACTTCAATGGTTCAGCAGCCCGATCACTTGTTTGTTCCAATGTGTCAGTGATCTCTCGGAAAATCAATGTGATTAAATCCCCTAGTGTGATCTCAGCCATCAGAAAATCTTGGTGATTAGTAGTTCAATTATAATCTTTAGCAAAGGGAACAGGGAACAGGGAACAGGGAACAGGGAACACTCATATTTTTTTTTAGGACTGAAATTGTTTTTTATCAGTTCTGTTTTTTTTTTACAAATTAAATTATTGATATAATGCTCTGCTAGATTATTTTGGATATTACCTAGTTTTTATAAATTAAATTTAAACAATTATTACAGGGGTTTAAAACTAGCCAAAATTTATATTTACTTGATTAAATCTTGCCTGTTGCCTGTTGCCTG
>NZ_JAAHHU010000175.1:0-10742 GCF_010672095.1 Moorena sp. SIO3I6
GGAGCAGATAATTTGCGCTCGCTGTTGTGTTTTACTCAAGCAGTGCGACTTCATTCGTGGTCTGACCCATTTTCATTGGTGGCAGGCAGCCAAGGCTTAACGATAACTATTTAACCGGATTTGATATTATAACTTAATATAATGGTCATTGTCAATACCTAAAAAGGGCTCTCAACAATGCTTATCCATGCTTATCCATAGCAGACCTACCAAGCACGCCTAGAGCGGGGGGCTTACCGTAAAATAATTAGTTATATATAATTAACAATCAAAGATCATAAAAAATTATGATTGTCTACTCCCTAAGGAATAAATTTAGGGGAGCATTTTGGGACAAAATTCTGAAATCTATATAAATTAAAGCATTCAACGATCCATATCGGCATTGCAAACATTAGAATAATGCAGTGAAACCTTGAAGCTGCGAGTGTTGCAGCGATTTTTTTGTTGAAAACCCTGGTTGGATGATCTGAAAAACAAGGAGATTTGAATGAATAAGGGTGAATTAGTTGATAAAGTGGCGGAAAGAGCTACTGTAACCAAAAAACAAGCGGATGCAGTACTAACGGCTACGATAGAAACGATTATGGAAGCAGTGTCTGAGGGTGATAAAGTCACCTTAGTGGGCTTTGGTTCCTTTGAATCCCGGGAGCGTAAGGCTCGTGAGGGTCGCAATCCCAAAACTGGTGAAAAGATGGAAATTCCGGCAACTAAGGTTCCAGCCTTTTCTGCTGGTAAGGTTTTTAAAGAGAGAGTTGCACCACCGAAGGAGTAATCGCTGATTCACTCAGAAACTTGTCCTTGAAACGACCAAGTCACGGGGGAAATTTAGCCTGGGCAGCAGCACTGGCTAACTGTCCTCCTTCCTTAATTCTTGATTTTTCTGCCAGCATCAATCCTCTTGGTCCCCCTAAAAGTGCGATCGCAGGGATTGAGTCTGGGCTAGATAACCTGGTAGCTTATCCTGACCCCAATTACGCCGAGCTGCGGCAGTGTTTGACGCAACTGCATCCAACCCTGCCCCCAGACTGGATTCTTCCAGGTAATGGCTCAGCCGAATTATTAACTTGGGCTTGTCGCGAGCTATCAGAACTAGATGAAACCTTGATAATTACTCCAGCATTTAGGGACTACCAACGGGGACTGAAGGCATTTGGAGCAAGAATTAGGGAGTGCCCCCTAATGAGGGAACTCTCGACACCTAGTGTCAGATTGGGAGATGGGGAGATGGGCAGGGAAATTGATTCTTTGATGCCCTTACTCCCTGACTCCCTTACTTCCTTACTCCCACAAGAGGGGACTCGAAAGGGTTTGCTGCTGAATACCCCCCACAATCCCACAGGTCAATTGTTTACCTCAGAAGCAATTGAGCCTTATCTGAAGCAATTTGCTTTGGTGGTTGTGGATGAGGCTTTCATGGATTTCCTGCCTCCTGAGCAGGAGCAAAGCCTGATTCCTTTAATTGGGGATTATCCGAACTTGGTAATTTTGCGATCGCTTACCAAGTTTTACAGTCTTCCTGGACTCAGACTCGGTTATTGCATCGCCCACCCTGAGCGACTTCAACGTTGGCAGCAGTGGCGGGACCCTTGGCCAATCAATACCTTAGCAGCGGCAGCGGCAGCGGCAGTGGTTCAGGATAGAGCATTTCAACAGCAAACCTGGGATTGGTTAGCACCAGCGCGTAAGCAACTGTTTCAGGGACTGGCTAAGTTACCTGGTCTTCAACCTTACCCCAGTGCAGCTAACTTCTTGCTAGTCCACTCAGAAAAATCCACGTCACAGATCCAAGCACAACTACTCCAACACCATCGGATTTTGATCAGAGATTGCCTAAGCTTCCCGGAATTAAGCGATCGCTTTTTCCGGGTCGCTGTACGTACACAGGCAGATAACCAACGCTTACTAACAGCTTTAGACGCTATCTTGATAAGTTGAAGGTTAGAAGGTTAGAAGGTTAGAAGGTTGAAGGTTGAACGCGTAGCGTGGCCTTTTGGCCAAGGTTGAAGGTTGAAGGTTAGAAGGTTGAAGGTTGAAGGTTAGAAGGTTGAAGGTTGAAGGTTAGAAGGTTGAAGGTTGTTCGCGTAGCGTGGCCTATTGGCCAAGGTTGTTCGCGTAGCGTGGCCTATTGGCCAAGGTTGTTCGCGTAGCGTGGCCTATTGGCCAAGGTTGTTCGCGTAGCGTGGCCTATTGGCCAAGGTTGTTCGCGTAGCGTGGCCTATTGGCCAAGGTTGTTCGCGTAGCGTGGCCTATTGGCCAAGGTTGTTCGCGTAGCGTGGCCTATTGGCCAAGGTTGCTGGCCGTAGGCGTCTGTTGTCGCGTAGGTTAGATGGTTGTTCGCGTAGCGTGGCCTATTGGCCAAGGTGAAGCGGCTGTAACCTGTAACTTTCAACCGGCTAACCGGCTAACCTGTAACCTGTAACTTTCAACCTGTAACCTTTAACGTTCAACAGGCTAACCGGCTAACCTGTAAGTTGTAACCTGCTAACCTTCAACTATTGGAAGAATGACCGTTGACTATGACCTAATTATCATTGGTGGCACTCCTGCTGGTGTCTATGCTGCTGTTACGGCTGCTGGTTTAAATGCTCGTGTGGCTCTGGTAGACCCTCAGCAAGGACAAAATAGTTGGCTAGCACAGGGGACTATTTACACCAGAGTATTAAGTGAGATGGGGCGTAAGCTTGAGCAGATGCGTGACGCTGCTCAATTGGGTATTCACCCTCAAATAGATGATTTAACCGAACCCGTCATGTCACAGACCGGGTTTCCATCCCTACCACTAACTGAGGTGATGGAATGGGCTAATCTAGTGGTTGCCAACTGCTCAGAACAGAATTCTTCAGCTATTTTAGCTACTTTAGGGATTGATCTAATCACTGGTGAGGGGGAATTTTGCCGACTGCCTCACCTCGGTTTTGTAGTCAACAACCGACGTTTGCGGTCTCGTGCCTATCTGATCGCTACTGGCTCTCGCCCAGCTATTCCCGATATCAAAGGGTTACAGACCATAGACTATTTCACACCAAAGGATATCTGGCACAAAGTGTTGAAGGTTGGAAGGTTGAAGGTTGAAGGGGAGTTGAAGGTTGAAGGGGAGTTGAAGGTTGGAAGGTTCAAGGTTGAAGGGGAGTTGAAGGTTGGAAATGAAAACCAGCAACCTAAAAACCAGCAACCCGATAATCAGCAACCTGAAAACCAGCAACCTGAAAACCAGCAACCCGATCACCTTGGCCAAAAGGCCACGCTACGCGAACAACCTTGGCCAAAAGGCCACGCTACGCGAACAACCTCCCAACCTTCAACCTCCCAACCTTCAACCTCCCAACCTTCAACCTCCCAACCTTCACTACCCAAAACCTGGGTAGTGATTGGGGATGAGCCTATTGCTCCAGAACTAGCTCAGACTTTAGCTAGACTCGGTTGTGAGGTAACGTTGGTGGTCAGTACTACTCGTATTTTGTTCCAGGAAGACCTAGAAGCATCTAGGCTCATACAAGCTCAGTTGGAAGCTGAGGGAATTCGAGTTCTGACGGATAGTCCAGTTGATCAGGTCAGAGAGATTGACGGGAAAACCTGGGTTCAGGCTGGTAATAAGGCCATTGAAGCTGATGCCATTTTACTGGCTACGGGTGAGCAACCCAATGTGGAATCCTTAAATCTAGAAGGGGTTGGGATAAAGTACACTCAGCAGGGTCTTCAGGTCAATAAGAAACTACAAACGACTAATCCCCGCATCTATAGCTGTGGCAAGATGGCTGGTGGTTATCCCTGTGCCCATATTGCCCAGTATCAAGCCAGCATTGCCTTGAAGAATGCATTGTTTTTCCCCTGCTTTAAGGTGGATTATCACGGGATTCCCTGGACAATCTTAACTGAACCCCAATTAGCACGGGTAGGTCTGACAGAAGTAGAAGCCAGAAAGCGCTATGGCAAGAATGTTTGGGTGATTCGAGAATATTTCAAAGAGTTAGATCAGGCTCAGCTCCTGGGGCAAACCACTGGGTATATGAAACTGGTAGTGCAGCGCAATGGGACAATTTTAGGAGCAACCATAGTTGGATCACACGCAACAGAATTAATCGGGGAAATTACCCTAGCGATTCAGCAGAAAATTAAATTGGGTATGTTGGCAAATCTCTATTATCCCTATCCCACCTTGTCAGAGATTTTTAAGAAAACAGCAATACAGTGGCAGCACCAACGAATTAGTCGTAATCAGACCTTAAAAAACTTTCTGGAAGGTTTCTTTAACCTACGCCGTAGTTGGTCAAAATGAATGTTGATTACCATTACTTCACGCTTAAACCTTAAACATTTAACAGTTAACATTTAAAATTTAACAGTCAACATTCAAGCTTCAACTTCTGCATTAAAATGACAGCAATCACCAAACCAAGTCAATTCCAGTACAAACCCCTGCACAAGCCTAACCAACTAATTTACGGTACAGGTCAAACGGCGGTAATTACTGGTTGGACGATCAAAGAAGCGATCGCAAAAAAGTTAAACCCTTCTGAGTTTGCTGTGGTCGGACAGTTATACAGTCCCACCCGGGGAATTAGCCTGCTCATTCGTAATCTCCTCGCTAATCCCCATGTCCGCTACTTGGTCATTCTCAACGCTACGAAGGAAGACCGAAATGCTGGCAGTGGGACTTGCTTGCTGGACTTCTTCCGCCATGGGGTTGAAGAAGGGACTAGTGATACTGGTCGTCACTGCTGGGTGATTCGCTCTTCTATAAAAGGGTATATTGACATGGAGATTCCCTTAGTCATCCTAGAACAACTCAGAAGGGAACTTTCTGTGGCAGAGGCTGATTCGATTACCCAAGCCGTTAGTCTGGTTAAGTCTTATGGCTCCAAAACTCAAGAGCCCTGGGGAAAATCGTTGGAATTTCCTATGGCCAATGATGTCGGGGCATCTGGCTGTGCCCCCCTAAAACCAGGACCGCGCTACGGACATCGCATTGAAGGACGAACGATAGCTGAAACTTGGGTTAAAATAATTCATCGCATTAAAACTACCGGCACAATTCGGCCCACGGGTTATGACGGATATTGGCAAGAGCTAATTGATTTAATGGCAGTAGTAACGGCAGAACCTCCTGAATTTTACTTTCCTCAGCCCAATTATTTACCATGCGATCGCGACTTTATTCAAGAATACATTCATCAAATCCTGGACGACGCACCCGTAGTAGAAGGAGTGAAATATACTTATGGTCAACGTCTACGTTCTTGGTTCAAACGTGACCAAATCGAGCAAGTCATCACCAAACTCATTGGTGAAATCGATGCAGCCAGTGCAGTGATGTCCCTATGGGATGTCAAAGACCATGAGAAAGGGGGTAGTCCTTGTCTGAATCACATCTGGCTGAGAGTTGTGGATAATGAATTGTCCCTAACTGCCACATTGAGAAGTAATGATATGTTTAGCGCTTGGGCAGCTAATGCCTTTGGACTAAGAGCACTACAGCAGTATATTACAGACCAAATTGGTAAGCGCGGGGGTATTCAATTAAAAATGGGACCGCTGATTACCGTTAGTCAAAGTGCTCATATTTATGATGATTGTTATGACTATGCTAATCGGATTATTCAAAATCACTATCAACAAATTATCAATTCAGAACAGAAACAGTATGCTGATCCCATTGGTAATTTCTTGATTGAAACGGAAAATACTGATATTATAGTGAAGCATACAACCCCTGGTAGCGGGGAAGTAATTGCTACGTATTCTGGTAAAAATGCCATGAGTTTATCTAGAAAAATTTGTAGTGATAATCCTTCAATACAACCTAGTCATGCGGTCTATTTAGGAATAGAATTAGAAAAAGCTATGATAGCTATAAAAGAAGATAAAAATTATCACCAATTATAGCATTTTTAATACTTATGATATACAAAATCCTGGGTATTAAGAATTAGGGAGTAAGGAGTGACCCATGGGAAAATTGACTGTACTTCATGACTAGGATAAGTTATTGATAAGCAGTTATTGATCAGCATCAACTATAGATAACCTAAAAAACGAGTTTGGTGTAAAAAATAACCAAAGATAGTTTGGTGAATAGTTCTTGGTAAAATGACAAGTTATAGCAACCACAGTAAAGGTTAAGACATGTTTCTATTTACTGTTCTCTTTTACCTGCTCCCTGTTCACTTAAAAAAGACGATGATAGTTTATGTCATCAACTAAACTGACATTGATATAAAATTGATCATTAACAACTTTAAAATTACCAATGACTAATGAAAGACCAAACTGGGATGAATACTTTTTAATGATGGCTAAGCTAGCAGCTACTCGCTCAACCTGTTTAGCCTTTCCTGTAGGAGCAGTGATTGTTAAAAACAATCAGATTTTAGCAACAGGTTACAATGGTCCCCCATCTGGCTCAAGTCATTGCACAGCTCAGGGATACTGCTATGCTGGACTAAGTAGCTGCGATGCGTCTCGTACCATGCCATCCCGAGCTGTTCATGCTGAAGCGAATGCGATCGCGTTTGCAGCTAAACATGGTATTGCCACTGCTGGAGCGACTATTTATGTCACCCTAGAACCTTGTGTATCGTGCTTGAAGTTAATCATTTCAGCTGGCATAAAGAAAGTTTTTTATGAGACTATCTTCAATAGTGGAGAGAAAGCTCTAGTTAGAGATCATTTTCTGAACGACGGCTTAGTTAGCCTAACCCAAATCCAGTTAAGTGAAGAAACAGCTAAACGAGCAGCTTCATTTCTCCTCAATCCAACATCTGTTACTAAATTGTCGGACAAAATTATTGAAAACAATTACACAATTATTAACGGTGACTAGCTCGATAATATAGCTCAATAATATTGTGATAATTTTTGTTCCCTACTCCCTACTCCCTACTCCCTACTCCCTACTCCCTACTCCCTTTGCTACATAACTTATGTCTTGGCAGCGTCCTGATCACCGACAAGCGGATCAACTACGTCCCATTTTGTTTGAGCGAGAGTTTACCCGCTATGCTCTTGGTTCCGTTTTAGCTCACTGTGGTGAGACCAAAGTACTTTGTACCGTGACGGTTCAGGAGGAAGTCCCCCGATTTCTCAAGGATACTGGCAGCGGCTGGCTAACCGCTGAGTATAGGATGTTACCAGGAGCAACACCGGAACGCCAAAGACGGGAACTTCTCAAGCTTTCCGGTCGAACTCAGGAAATTCAGCGGTTAATCGGACGTAGTTTACGGGCTGCTGTTGATCTCAAAGCCTTGGGCGAGAGGACCATTACGGTAGATGCGGATGTTTTACAGGCGGATGCAGGTACCCGCACTACCTCCATTACTGGGGGATATGTTGCTCTTGCGGATGCTGTGGATAAACTGGTTAAAACGGGAGTACTAGAGCGATCGCCTTTAATTCACCAAGTTGCTGCTGTCTCCGTCGGTTTATTGGAAGGTGAGCCCTTTTTAGACCTCAACTATCTCGAAGATGTGGCGGCTGAGGTGGATTTTAATGTAGTGATGAACGACCAAATGGGTATTATTGAGGTTCAGGGAACAGCGGAGTCAGGGGCTTATACTCGCCATCAACTCAATCAGTTGATGGACGTAGCAGAAAAAGGTATTAAGGAGTTATTAGAAGCACAGCGCTAGCAGAAACATAGTGCTGAGTAATGAGTAGGAACTCCTGCAACCTAGCTATTAATTTCCGGAAAATTCCGGAAATTACGGGGATTTGACCAGGTGTTAAGTTTCTGAGGCTGAGGATTCACTAATCATCGGTGACAAGTAAGCCACAATCGCACCGAGAAGAAAACCAATAATATTGCGCAATAGTGGCAAGTAATCAGATGTCCGTGTCACCACAGGTCCAATACCGAAGGCAATAAACAGAATACCCCAAAGTGGCGACAAAATCAAAGCCCATTGCCAAGCGAAAACCTGTTCCCGTTTGCGGGGGATAGCCGCAAATCCAAAAATCACTCCTCCGAGAGTAGAAGTAATTAGGGTCAGAATCCACTGTTCCCGTGGTAGTCCAGGTACCACCCGACATCCCCCTTGGCGCAGGCATTGCTTGACCGTATCTAGGGATTCGATAATGGATTGGTTTTCGCCATTATCCCGTACAAAGTAGAGATTACCAAATCGGGTTTGCAACTCTACCCAAAATGTCCGAGGAAGGAATTCATAGAGGGCATCACCCACGTTAAACCCTAGAATATTACCCCCTCGGGCGTCAGCAATCAGTAACACACTTTTGTCGTTAAGTCCCCAAAACTCTTTGACTGCCCGACCAGGGGTGCGGTCATATTGGGTCAAAACTCGGAGTTTCCAGCCAGTTTCCTCCTCAAAGCTTTCTAAATCTTCGACTAGTTTCTGCTCTTGAAGCTCTGGAATAAAGTTCGCTAAATCAATGACTGGTGTTTGAACCTCGGGCAGTAACTCAGGATTGTCGTAAGCCTTTGCCTCAGGAGCAATCGCCCACATAGAACAAGCTAGGAACAGTGCTGCCAGGGATACTAAAATTCGTTTTGGAAACAGATACTGCATAGTTATTTTCAACCGGCAATGGACAGTATGCTTATCTTTTAGATAAATAATCAAGTAAAACTAAGCATTTCTTTACACTTGTTTACTTTATTCTAATCTTGGTTGCGATCGCAAAATGTTCGATCGCTTTTAGCGGAAGCTTCGCTTCATCGCGTAGCGTGACCTACGGTCAATCTTGTACAGTACAGGGATGATTGACAGGGGTAAGTTTCTGACATCAGGGTCAAACAGGGAGTGTGGGAGTTGTGGGAGGTGTGAGAGGTGTGGGAGGAGAAGGGAGTGTAGGTTGGTTATATGTTGAATTGCCAGAACTATCTCCAGTTAGCGGCTGGATTCCATCAGGTGGGGATCAACAATAAACCTGTAGAATTAGAATCAGAATTAGGGGTTAAATTAAACAGTATTGTAGAGGGTAAAATAGCCAGGTAATGCAGTAATTACTTAAAATTGAGAGCGATATTCTTTTTACGATTGGCCATAGGCCACGCTACGCGAAGGTTTATAATAAGGTAAAAGCATTAGCAATTAAGAATAAAATTTAAATTACTAATTAACCTAATTAACCTAATTAACAATTCCCAAAGGATAATGGTAGAAACAATCGTAGCCCAAGATATTTCTCTGCCTCAATTGAAGGAAAAATTTGGACTAGAGCCCAATACAGAAGAGCAATTATTTCCAGAATGGCAAGAGGATTTACCGGAACTAAATGAGCTAGAAAAACAATGGCTAGATCGAGTCAAGGATGACTATCTTCACTTATCTGAGTATCCCATGGTAGAACCGATTGTCAAAATGGTGGTGCTATCCCCATTGTTGAGAATTGCTGATTTTTATCGCCCACCCTTCTATATTATTGCTGAAAAGGATGTACAAATTTCATCGGAAGATCAGGAAACGATTGTCAGGGGACGAATTGATATTTTGATTTGCCAACCTCAGTTTTGGATAGTGGTGATTGAAGCGAAACGAGCAGAATACTCTTTAAAGGTAGGGATACCACAAGCTCTAGCTTATATGTTGGCTAATCCTGAGCTACAAAAGCCTGCTTTCGGATTTGTCACGAATGGCGGTGAATTTATTTTTATAAAACTGATTCGACAAGATAAACTGCAATATGCTTTTTCTAATCAGTTCTCTCTGCTGAATCGTGGCAATGATCTATATACTGTCGCGAGAATATTAAAACACTTAGGTCAGTTAGTACGTCAATGACTGACAGCTGATAACTGTCAGCTCTGAGATAAACAAGGAAGTATAGCGCTTTAACATCAGATGTGAAAACGCTATAGTAACCATTGAAGAATTTTTAATTTTTAATTGCGCCCAGCGGTACTAGGTGGTGGAGATTTTTAATTTCTCTTGCCCAGCTTCCACATTTGTACAAGATGCGCGGATTTTTGCTACCAGGGTTCCGGATTAGAAGCCGTCCGCTAGACCTACTTCGCTTTTTATGTGTGCCCTTTACCGCTAACATCAATAATAGCTTAAAGCCGTCCTAAAAGGACGGGGCTTTAAACCAAAATTTTTTTGGTCATAGTATGCTGGCTAAGCATGGTTTTAATGCCAGACTTAAAAGGATTATAGTAAGGCATCAAAATGAGATACAACAAGAGATACTGAAATGCGATTCGGGCAAAGCCCGACGCTGCGCGAACGCATAAGTCTGTAAAGCTATTACCGATAGCACTTCAGTATTTATTCATGTCTCCTTTTCTCCATGTATATATACGCCATTTTGATCAAGCCACTTGTCAATTAATTCATTGACAACATCGCTCATGTCCCTGTCTTGCATAACACAAGCTGCTTTAAAGTTCTTTTTTTTATCTTTGGATAGATAAACCCGTATTGATTCTTCAGCCACTGTCCTACTACCAGTAAACAACTTTACTCCATTCTGGCATCAATGATTTTTTTTACAAAATTTATAAATTTATTTTCCCAGGGATGAGGTAGGATGGGAAAAGCCCGCGCGCCGACGCTTCAGAGTTCATCGGCTGGCTACTACTCGATTGTTCAACGGAGATAGCTACATTATGGCTTATCCACAAAACCTCCAGCCTTGGGCAGCGACTCCTCTAGTTCCCCCAACCCAATGGGTAATCATCGGTCGCTACCGCACTTGCTCTTATACAGAAGGATCCCGTCAGCGAATCCCTGACACCCAATTTGAACTCGTGTTTCGTTCCCATCTTCTCTAGATCAACTCAGCGC
>NZ_JAAHHU010001750.1:0-1020 GCF_010672095.1 Moorena sp. SIO3I6
TGCCGAGATTGCCGATTGGATCAGTGAGTATTATGGAAAATGCGATCGCTTATTTCGCCTTCCTTTACATGAACCCATGAACGCTTTCACCCATATCACCGATGTGGGCTTAACAGGGGGATACCCAGGTTACAGTACAGATCAATTAAGGAAGCATTGTGATCTGAAGTCTCCAAAGTCTAAAACAGCTTTACTCACCTTTGGGGGATTAGGGTTGGAACAAATTCCTTACCATAATCTATCTCGATTCCCTAAGTGGCAGTTTATCACATTTGACTCTCAAGCACCAGATTTACCCAATTTACTAAAAATCAAGGGTCACGACTATCGACCAGTGGATTTCATGCCCTTGTGCTCGCGAGTGATTTCCAAACCGGGGTACAGTACTTTTGCTGAAGCCTTACGCCTGGATATACCTATTTCTTCAGTTACCCGCTCGGGATTTGCTGAAGCCGCTATCCTAATAGAAGGGGTGCAAGACTACGGTCACCACCAGATTTTAACACCGACAGAATTTTTCCACGGCAAGTGGGAATTCCTCCATCACACTCCCAAGCCTCCCAGAAAATCTCAAAGCTTGGTAAAGGATGGAACAGACAAGATTGCTAAAGATATTGTTAACTACCTCCAGACTCTCACTAAATAGCCTAGATAGCCCCTGCCATGATATCTACCGTAGATTCGCTTATAGAACAGATCCAGAATAGCCACAATTCTATCCCAAAGTCCATCGACACACCAGAAACCTCTACTATTGAAGAGGAAACCTCTAAAGAGCAGACCTCTTTCCCCAGCCTAGAGTTGGCAGCACGAGATGTTCGTATGGTACTTGATCAACAAAGGGAGCGCAGTCAAACCTTGACCACAAAGCTCAATATCTTGTTTGTCACTAATGGAGCCTTGTTAACGAGTTTAACCATCTCGGGACTAGTATTTTTCCGCAGTCCCTTTGGTATTGCTGAGATACTGGGATTTATGCTTAATTTTACCCTACTAATCCGTGCTTTTCTCCCGCGTCAG
>NZ_JAAHHU010001751.1:0-1019 GCF_010672095.1 Moorena sp. SIO3I6
CCTCCAACCGTGATCCTGACCCTGTTATGGCATCGCGCAAACAACACGAGAAACGAATTTATAGGCTAGAGTTCAAAGTACTAACGTACCAATATGTTCCGGAATAACTTTTGTCAGTCAATCAGGGATGGTAGTGATCGCGTCAAAGCTCAATTTGGTTTCTCTTGTAGCAAAGCACTAGGACAACTGAAGATAATAGAAGACAAAGCGAAGAAGTATAGTAATCTATCTGATCCAAAAGTGCGATTAATAAAATTTATCGATGTCCAACCCACAGAATAATTAAATAAAAATTGATGCAAGCCACTTCTGCTCCAGACTCCACTACTATCCTCGCTGGCTTCCATGCTCTTTCCGATCCCCTGCGCCTGGCAGTGATTGAGCTACTGCGATCGCAAGAGTTATGTGTTTGTGATTTATGCGATCGCTTAAATGTCCAGCAATCAAAACTATCATTTCACCTGAAAACCCTTAAACAAGCTGGTCTGATTCGCCCCCGCCAACAGGGAAGGTGGATGTACTACAGCTTGAATTTGCCCCAGTTTGTGGTTTTAGAGCAATATTTGGCAGAATTTCGTCGCACAGGTGTGATGGTACCTGCCCATAGTTGTTGCTCAGACTAGTTTAAAGTCTAGGTTGAATGGCTCTAGGGTTCTGATCAGGGTATAGAGCGTCTTAAAGCACCGACCCTGTCAACTGCTCTTGATGTACCTAATACCATTAGCCCAATAGCATTAGCCAATTCAGCCGATGGCTTAACTATTGTTTAAGCAATAAATCAATTTTTTTTGATATATTAGGATTGACTAATTAGTAAAACAGGAGGGATCTTAATGGCTACTCTCAAAACTCATGTCTCCCTGAATGTCACTGACCTTCACAAATCTGTCACGTTTTACCAGGCAATGTTTGGTGTGTCTCCAGTTAAATACAAAGCTGACTACGCCAAATTTGATTTGGCAAATCCGCCCCTCAATCTCACCCTAGAACTAAACCCCAATATGCACTCTGGTGGCACA
>NZ_JAAHHU010001752.1:0-1018 GCF_010672095.1 Moorena sp. SIO3I6
GTAGCGATGCAGCGCGGTCTTGGGGGTTTCCCCCATGAGCGACTGCATCAAGACGGGAGTAGGGAGTAGGGAACTTCCGAGTGGTAGTTCTGACGAAAATATCATCAACAGGCAACTTCATCCCGATTCCCGATTCCCGATTCCCGATTCCCTACTCCCGATTCCCGATTCCCAATTCCCGATTCCCGATTCCCGATTACAGCCAATTTCCGACTAAAACATAGGCTCCCCAGAAATATGGAGCTTGATAACCACGGCTTTTTAAGAGCTTAACTTGAGCACGGCGCAAGGCTTCAGCTTTGGTAACCGTTGCGCCAGAATCAGCTAATTCTTGGTAAAAAGATGCCATCAGTTTAGCCGTAGAGTCATCATCAATGAACCATAGGGAAGCCAGAGTACTCCTGGCTCCTGACTGAATCGCTACTCCGGCCAAGCCTAAGCTAGCACGACTATCACCATCGGCAGTTTTACAAGCACTGAGCACTAGTAATTCAATTGCTTCTAAACTATTGTCACTTCTGTTCTGGATGACATTGCTTAAATCCTTGAGATTGATTCGCTTATCCCACGCCAGCAGAAAGGTCTCGTCTGGATCTGAACTAAACTCACCGTGAGTAGCTAAATGCACCACAGGAAATGCCACTGAACTGATTAACTCTTGCCATTTTTGACTGGTAAAGTCTTGATTGAGCAATTGCTGACTGGGAATTTGGGATTTAATTTCCCCTAATTCTGTTTTAACATTGGGTAGGTTAGCGAAACCTTCATGATCACGAAAACCCTCGCGCATGTCTGAAAGTCCAAAGGCTAAGGCATTTAACTCTACTTGAGCTAAGGGTTTGGGCTCCAGTAGACTCAAACCAGGAATGAGTGCGATCGCATAGCCTTTTTCTACTAGATACTGTTCACCATCATGAAGGGTAGCCATAGGAACATTGCGCAATCCACCATCAAGAACAAATACTAAGGTTTTAACTTGATTGGCTTCGAGCAACCCTTCCGCCGGTCGAATTAACCA
>NZ_JAAHHU010001753.1:0-1018 GCF_010672095.1 Moorena sp. SIO3I6
TTTGCGAGAACTTGGGTATTTCAATCGGCAACCAACTGGCTATTTTGGTTCAATTACTAAAAATGCTGTGATTCAGTTCCAACGAAAAAAGGGGCTTCCTGCTGATGGGGAAGTCGGACCAAGAACCAGAGCAGCACTCTTTCCATCGCAAACCAGAGTAGCACCATCCCGTGGGAATGTTAATCAATTTGGACTCAGACGAGGGTCTCGTGGACCAGCCGTTACTAAACTTCAGCAACAGTTGAGAGATCTGGAGTATTTCAATGCCGACCCAACCGGCTACTTTGGTCCAGTTACAGAACAAGCAGTGATTCGATTCCAAAGAAACTATGGTCTCAGGGCTGATGGGGTTGTGGGATCACAAACTACAGCAGCACTATCTAATGCATTATTTGCTCAACGAGAACCAACTATTATTGTGGATCCTTGGGGTACCACTGTTCTTCCTCCTCCTCCTGACGTTAGCAGTCAAGCCTCGATAGCATGTGGTACTCCTATCCGTAGCAATATACTACGACGAAAGGAACTACGACGAGGCGATCGCGGTCGAGAGGTAGAACGGCTTCAGGAAGCGTTGAGAGCTCGGGGGGTTAATCCCGGTCCTGTTGATGAGAACTATGGGGCGCAAACTGAAGATGCAGTGTTTCGATTTCAGAGAAGTAATAATAATCTATTTCCCAGCGGGGTGGCTGATTCAGAAACCCTGCGAGCATTGGGACTTATTGATCTAATTTCTGACGCTGAGAAGAATCGCTATGTGGTGGTGATCCCCATTGACAATGATAATGTGCTACGTGAAGTGCGAAATCAGATCGAGCGGACTCGTGGTATTATATTAGACGATGATATTATATCTGAGGACAATCGAGGCCGTTATTTTAATGCTGGAGCCTTTTCTAGCCGTAGTGAAGCGGAAAGTTGTTCCTATGAAATGCGATCGCAAGGATTTGATGCCCGGGTAGCCTATTTTTAAGTAAGCTCAGGTCTACTAACAACGAAATAGATCGGGGTGCTCCCT
>NZ_JAAHHU010001754.1:0-1017 GCF_010672095.1 Moorena sp. SIO3I6
AACTCCAACTCAACTAGTAGCTCTTCTACTAAAGTTTTAGATCAAACCCCTGATGCTCGTCTGGTGGAGGAATTGACAACTAGCTATCTCAACAAAACCCCAGCTAGGGCAGTTGCGACTAAGCTAACCTTTGAACAAGCTCAGGCTTTGCAAGACCAATTTGTACAACAGTTGAGCTCTAGTTTAGGCAAAGTTGTAGGTTACAAAGCTGGACTGACTAATCCTGCTGCTCAACAGCGCTTCAAAGTCTCTGAACCCTTACGAGGTGTACTTCTCGAAAAAATGTTGCTCAAAAGTGGAGCGGTTCTCCCTGCCAACTTTGGTGCTCGACCTGTATATGAAGGAGACTTAATCGTTAGAGTTGGTAGCGAAGAGATTAATAGTGCTACTACCCCTAAAGAAGCATTAGCTGCTCTTGATGCTGTCATTCCCTTCATGGAACTACCAGATTTAGTTTATGACCCAAAAGTGAGTCTTAATGGCACTGCTTTGGCAGCCATTAATGTCGGTGCTCGCTTGGGAGTTTTAGGAACACCGATTCCTTTATCTGCTACCCCTGATTGGGAAGAACGATTAAAAAATATCAAGATTGTAATGGTAGATAAGGCTGGCAATCAGTTAGCTGTTGGTAAAAGTAGTGCTTTATTAGGGAATCCGTTACAGGTAGTACTTTGGTTAAAAGATTCTTTGAAGGCATCAGGTAAAGTTTTGAAGAAAGGCGATTTACTGTCTTTAGGCTCCATGACTCCCCTAGTTCCTGTTAAATCTGGTACTACTATTCGTGCTCAATATATTGGATTAGATCCAAAAGACAAGGTAGAAATATCCGTTAGTTTTGAGTAATATTAAGTCCGGTATAACAAAGGGAATAGGGAGTAGGGAGTCGGGAGTCGGGAGTCGGGAGTCGGGAGTCGGGAGTAGGGAGTCGGGAGTCGGGAGTCGGGAGTAGGGAGTCGGGAGTCGGGAGTCGGGAGTCGGGAGTAGCGATGTATCGCTTTTACAATTAGGCAAAAAGTC
>NZ_JAAHHU010001755.1:0-1017 GCF_010672095.1 Moorena sp. SIO3I6
CAAACCATCAGGTTAATCAGGAGTTAGAACAGATGTCTACTCAGGTTTTGTCAAGCAGCTGTTGCTGACACTGTTGACCTGTGAAGCCTACGATGGCTGACCCTGAATCTTCACGGTAGTTTTGCTTAGGTATTGATTCAACCATGTAGGATAACTAGCGCAACAGTATGGCATCCTACAGTAGCACTGATTGCCATTTTTAGCTATTCCAAAAGTCCCAACCTATCATTCCAACTGACCTGATTTGTCTAATGATAGCCCTAATTACATTCAATGTTATTCAGGGAATCTTCTGAGTGCTGAGGGCTGATGCATTAATTAATAGAACCCCATGATTTGGCATTCCACAAATTTTATCTTATTATAGTTTTATAGGAATAGTTTTGGAAAATCAACTGATGAACAAGTGCGTTGGTACTACTGAAGCGGCATCTCTGTTAGGAATCTCCTCTAGACGATTGCGACAACTCCTAAGCTCTGGCCGGGTTAGAGGTGCTTATAAAAGCGGTAAATTCTGGATTATTCCCCTGTTTAACTATCTGCCTCAAATTATTAAAGGCAAACGTGGACCAAAGGGTAAGTGGCGTAAAAATCGTCCTCCGGCTCTAGCTAAGATCAATGTCAACCGCAATCACATTGGCTCGAATATGCACAAAAGTCCCAAAGACCGGAAGCCAGTGATTTCAGTAAAACGAAGCGGCAACAATCTATACGGAAACGAGGTAGAAATCCTCGGTCCATGTCGGATTGTCTATCAGCCTGATAACCCACTCGATTGTGGCGCTCGTCTGTGGATCGAAACCTTCAGTGATATCCACTTCATCGGTGGCAGTTTTCCCGCTAGTAGCTAATTACCAATTACCGATTTTTCTCTAATAGACATTCTGCAGCTTCTAGCATATCTGCAGCAATATCTCTGAGGTCTTGCCGATTCTCTAGATATGTCGATAACGCATCCATCGGGTCAATGCTGTTACCTATACCCAGTTCCGGCAACCGGGGACGGGCTAGCTGGCT
>NZ_JAAHHU010001756.1:0-1017 GCF_010672095.1 Moorena sp. SIO3I6
ACCACAGGACTAACTGCTGTCATGGGGTTTTGGGCAAACAAGTAGAAACTGCTAATGGAACGAAGAGAACAGAAACGATAGTCTTTTAATCTGACAGTCTTTTAAGCTGACTACAGAATTAACTTGCTAAATTCCCAACTTTATGCACCCCAATCACGAATTTAAGACATTTTTTGCTCAATGACCAATAATTACCCAATATGGGTAATATCAACTCCGGTTAATCACTTCGTTGATCAATCCAGTCATGAAGCTTCCACCACCTGGCTATCGCCGTTCGCGTAGCGTGGCGATAGCCAGGTGGTGGTGTCTTATGCTAACTTAGAACTACCCCTAGTCCATAAGTCACACAAGCAAGCCCAGCTTCTAGGCGGTCGTCGAGATCTTTTGCTGGAACGACCCTCACTGTCATTTCTGCGAGTGAGTTTAAACACACCTCTAGCACCGATGTTGTAAGCGCCGTTTAAGTCTGCATTAAACCGCTTACCTGAAGGGAAGGTTGCCAAAGAGTATTTTTTAGAATTTCTCTTAACCGTACCAGAGCCATCAAAAGCCAATTTTGAAGTATAAGCCGCAACGACTTCTATCACTTTTCCACCCAATTCAGCCCATTTCATTTCTGTGAAGTCGCGGATTTTTGCCTTGAGCCATCCGTGGAATCTTTGTTTTAAATTAGACCGCTTTCGTCCACCTTTTGGCTTCCACCCTTTAAGATTCTCGAATACAATGGCTAAGGCCGTAGGCCACGCTACGCGAACAGAGTTGAACTTTTCAGCAATTTCAACAATCGCCTTGGAAACAATATGGCCAATTTGGTTATTGATTCTTTGGCATTTTTGATAAGTTTTGGAGCAAAAACCTTTATGTAGTTTTCCTCCTTTTCCCATCGTCTTCGATGCTCTTGCTGATACGGACTTTAGTCGTTTGTCCCTGCGGTCTATGTCTCTTCCAAGATGAATAAAATCACGTTCGCGTAGCGTCGGCTTTGCCGAATGGATTACAGTGCCACTATGGGTT
>NZ_JAAHHU010001757.1:0-1017 GCF_010672095.1 Moorena sp. SIO3I6
CAGTAAATGTTGGAGGTCATCTGGGATTTCTGACCCAACCCATCGAAGAATTTAAAGACACTGAGCAAGTTTGGGACCGACTATTAGAAGACCGCTATGCAGTTCAGCGGCGGATGATGTTACAGGGAGCTGTGTTTGGGGGAAACCGCACTGACATTACACCAGTTAGCGATCGCTTTTTCGCACTCAATGAAATGTGTGTCAAACCTGCCTCTGCCGATCGGATGATTACCTCAATTTTGGAAATGGAAATTGATGGAGAAATAGTCGATCAATACCAAGGGGATGGACTAATTGTTGGCACTCCCACTGGTTCCACTGGCTATACTGTTTCTGCGAATGGTCCAATTTTGCACGACTCCCTCGAAGCGATCGCAGTGGCACCCATTTGTCCGATGAGCCTTTCCAGTCGTCCTTTCGTACTCCCCTCTGGCTCTGTTGTCAGTATCTGGCCCTTGGGGGATTATGAGCTAAACACTAAACTCTGGATGGATGGTGTGCTCGCAACCTCTATTTGGCCTGGACAACGGGTGGATGTACGTAGAGCAGATTGTCAGGCCAAGTTCATTATCTTACGGGAACAGTATTCCTATTACCAGACCTTAAGGAATAAGCTTCAGTGGGCTGGTACTAGAGTCACCTACAGTAACAACCACCGCAATGGAGCACCTGGTTAGTTAATGGGGAGATAGGGAGATGGGGAGATGGGGAAATGGGGAAATGGGGAGATGGGGAGATGGGGAAGTGTGGGGAGTTGCGTAGTGGACCGACACATTTAAAATGGTGCAATAAGCGTAGGTTGGGTTGAAGAATGAAACCCAACACCAGTTGCTAGTGGTGCTTCAGGGGCGCTCCCCGTCATTTTCAACCTCGTAGCCAGGGTTGGGAAAGCCCGCCCCGTAACGCACCACCGGGTCAAACAGCAAAATTCCAAAAGCGATGCAGCGCGGTCTTGGGGAGGCAGCGCGGTCTTGGGGGTTCCCCCCATGAGCGACTGCCGTTGGTTTCCCCCACTCT
>NZ_JAAHHU010001758.1:0-1017 GCF_010672095.1 Moorena sp. SIO3I6
TCTCGGACATGAAATGATTTAGTCTTATACTTTTTTTAAAAATACCTGAGTAACTTAATAAATCTCAAAAAAGTTAAAGGTTAAAAGGGAAAGGTAAGCATATGGGCGTAGCGCATATGCTGAATGCTTACGAAAATTGGTCTCATATCATGTCAGGATAATTACCCTTAATAAAAATCTCCCCTATCTCCCCATTTCCCCATCTCCCCACACTTCCCACACGAACCAACTTCCCACCTTCTCCTTAATTATGGGTATTCAACCAAACTTGATATTACAGTACCTCAGTCATCAACCCACTCCAATTGCAACAGCTGCTCCAACAAAGCAAGTAACTGATCCTGGTCAACGGGTTTCGGTATAAAACCTTCACAGCCCAGCATCTGACTCTGCTTCTGGACTATGTCAAAAGTACGGGCTGAAAGGGCAATGATCGGCACATTTTTCAGATCGGGTATTTCCCGAATTTCTGGCACCATGGTAAAAGCAGTTTTGACCGGCATGAATAAATCAGTCAAAATCAGATCGGGTCGGATCGCTATGGCGACATCCAATCCCTGCTGACCATTTTCTGCCGTTACCACCTCAAAGCCTAACGGTTCAAGCATGTTGAGTAATACCAACCGATTTTCTTTGTTATCATCCACCACTAGCAGTTTGCGTCGTTTTCCGTGGTAACCCATCACTTGACCTGCAATATTCCGTTTTGCTTCGGTAACTTTAACCACAGGTAAGGCAACATCAAACCAAAACATTGACCCCTTACTTAACTCGCTTTTAACGTTTAGTTGGCTTCCCATCAATTCCACCAACTGCCGAGATATGGCTAAGCCTAAGCCGCTTCCAGCTGCCCGATATTTGCTATCCCCCGTTTGTTCAAAGGGTTGGAAGATATTCTCTAATTGTTGAGGGCTAATTCCTATCCCGGTATCAATCACCTCAAAGCGAATCGTCCGATGTTGGATTTTGGAATCTTTCCCCTGATCAAGGGAGGTAGGGTTTTGGTCTTGAATCACT
>NZ_JAAHHU010001759.1:0-1015 GCF_010672095.1 Moorena sp. SIO3I6
TTACCTTAGTTATAAGGGTTTGAGCTTGCTATTACATGAATCTAGGGTTAATTTGAGACTGTATCTTCCCTAAGCTCATTGGCCTCAAAGGCTTATATAATAAGCTTTTTAGGGCTCATGTCATCTACTCATGTTCCACCTCACCAACAGCAATAAAGCTGAAACCACTCGGTACAGGACGATCGGGTGTTGAAGTTTGGCATACGAAGTACTCAGGTTCAATATCAACGACTGAAATAGACATTTGAAAACTTCGCCAAGAATCCCCATAAATTGTACAGGTTACTCCAGGACATTCTGCAAATGGCTGATCAAACGTTATAAGGTAAAACCCCTGCTGCTTTTTGTCAACCTTGAAGCCTTTACCAGATAAAATACCGCCGTGTGGCTTAACAA
This sequence comes from Moorena sp. SIO3I6, assembly GCF_010672095.1. NCBI lineage: Bacteria > Bacillati > Cyanobacteriota > Cyanophyceae > Coleofasciculales > Coleofasciculaceae > Moorena > Moorena sp. SIO3I6. Next base: position 397 of record NZ_JAAHHU010001759.1, read on the forward strand.
CACCGAAGATATGAGCGTCATCATGAGATGTAGCCATTGTTTCAACTAACTCCTGTTAGATTTACTGTTTATAAAGGGTTGTAGGAAAAAAGAATTGATTACATTCTTTTGTTTCACTACACATAGGGATTTTAGTAAGTAGTCGGACAAAAGTAAACGGCACTATATAGCAGTTTTAAATGATTCGTGAAATATATTGGCTAAAGTGTTCGCGATAGCGTCGGCCTCGCCGAATCGCTATAACCTTTTACCAGCAATGATTCCAGATTTGTCTGATTTTACAAATGATTTAGAATTGCTATATTATTAACTTTTATAAAATCCAGCGATTGCTCTCAAGGGCAACGATTGTGTATATTAATTAACTTATTAATAAGCTACCTTGATCAGGGTAAACGCATCTTATAAAGATATTCCAGATGCCGTCATGACCATCATCCAAGCAGATCAGTGGCGTGCCTAGGGGCTGTTGGTTGACCCAACTGAGTAAAGCAGCTATAGTTAGGTGAGCATATGACAATCAGGGAATGATCTATCAACCACCACGTCCAAAAATTCCTGAGTGTAGCTGGCAACGCCCCCTGGGACTAGGCTGGGATAACCCTTATACTGTCCGTTA
>NZ_JAAHHU010000176.1:0-10733 GCF_010672095.1 Moorena sp. SIO3I6
ATATAGCAGTCGCCAGGGCAGGCGCGGACATGACAAAAGTCTCAAACCTAAGTAAGCGCAAGAGTTTGACTTCTGACTTCTGACTTCTGACTTCTGACTTCTGACTTCTGACTTCTGACTTCTGACTTCTGACTTCTGACTTCTGACTTCTGACTTCTGACTTCTGACTTCTGACTTCTGACTTCTGACTTCTGCTATACCTCAAATTTTTTATCCCTTGAACCTTCATAATTCCTTCATAATTCCTTTGTAATTCCTTTATAATTGTTGGTCGAGGAGATAATGCTTAGTGAATGAAAGCCGAAATCCCGTGGTAATTTTAATGGCAGATGATGATCCGGATGATTGTCTGTTGGCAAGGGAGGCTCTCTTAGAGAGTCAGTTGACCAATGAACTATACTTTGTCAGTGATGGCGAAGAATTGATGGATTATCTATATCACCGTGGTAAACACACGCAGGCGAGCATGTCCCCTCGTCCAAGTTTAATCCTACTGGATTTGAACATGCCGAAAAAAGATGGTCGTGAGGCCCTCATAGAAATTAGGGCTGATCCTAATCTACGAACTATACCAGTTGTGGTGCTGACTACCTCAAAGGCTGAAGAAGATATTTATCACAGTTACAACTTAGGAGCAAATTCTTTCATCGTTAAGCCTGTCACCTATAGTTCCCTAATTGAGGTGATGCAAACGTTAAAAAAGTACTGGTTGGACATCGCCGAATTGCCCCCCGAAGGGAATAGACTGCCATGAGTAAATGCTCACAACCGAAAGCTGAAAGTTCTGATGTTTCTTATGATGTTTCTAGTGTACCACTAAAGACTGATCCACTCAGGACTATTTCCAAAACCGACCCTCATCAATGTTCGTTGATCACAAACCTGGCAAATTGCTTACCCAAGTCAGAACTTAGAACTCTCGATTCTCCACTAATTTCCTTCTATTCCTATGGTACCAGACCAATGTACAACCCTTTGGTTAACGTATTACTCGTTGATGATGACGAAGATGACTATATTCTAACTCGTGATTTACTGTTGGAAAACCAGAAGGCTAGATTTAGCTTGACGTGGGTGGCAACCTATGGTAAAGGCTTAGAAATGATTGGTCAGAACCACCATGATGTTTATCTACTAGACTACCGTCTTGGTGAGCATAATGGACTTGAACTCCTGCGTGAAGCCATTGCCAGGGGGTGTACAGCACCGATTATCCTCCTAACTGCTCAGGGAGACCATGAGGTTGACATGGAAGCCATGAAAGCTGGGGCAGCAGATTACCTAGATAAGAGTCAACTCAGAGCACCTTTACTAGAACGTTCCATCCGCTATGCCCTTGAGCGCCAGCAAGCCCAACAAAAAATTCGGGAACAAGCAGCGTTGTTGGATGTGGCAACGGATGCCATTCTGGTTCGGGATCTAGACAATACTATCTCATTTTGGAATAAAGGGGCAGAGTCTCTATACGGTTGGCACGCAGCAGAAGTGATTGGAAAAAAAGAGCATTTACTGTTGTACGAACAAGCACCAGCTGAGCTAGCCGAGGCAGACCAAAGTGTTGCCAAAACAGGGGAGTGGTATGGTGAGTTGAATCAAGTCACCAAAGATGGCAAAGAAATTATTGTTGAAAGTCGCTGGACTTTGGTGGAAAATTCTCAGGGACAGCCCAAATCAATCTTGATTGTCAATACTAATATCACTGAGAAGAAACAACTCGAAACCCAGTTTCTCCACGCTCAGCGCATGGAGAGCATTGGTACCTTAGCTGGGGGCATTGCCCATGATTTGAACAACTTATTAGCTCCTATTCTAATGTCTGCTCAATTGTTGCAGCTGAAAATCTCAGATCAGCGGCATTTACAACTCCTAAAAACTGTAGAGAATAATACTAGGCGGGGGGCTGGTTTAGTCAAGCAAGTTTTATCGTTTGCTCGGGGTGTTACAGGTAAACGAACGGTTTTACAAGTCAGGCATTTAATTCGGGAAATTCGCCACATTATCCTAGAAACATTTCCCAGATCCATTGAACTGTCTACGGATATAGACCCTAATCTTTGGTCAGTATCTGGGGATGCCACACAACTGCACCAAGTTTTGATGAACCTCTGCATCAATGCTCGTGATGCTATGGTTGATGGTGGAACTTTGACATTGTCTGCTCAAAATATTTTTTTAGATCAAAACTATGTCAGGATGCATATTGATGCGGATGTAGGTCCCTACATTGTGGTGACCGTTGCTGATACTGGTATTGGTATTCCCTTGAAAATACAGCCAAGAATTTTCGAACCATTTTTCACTACTAAAGAAATCGGTCAAGGTACAGGACTGGGTTTGTCTACGGTCAGAGGTATTGTTAAAAGTCACGCCGGTTTTGTGAATGTGTATAGTGAAGTGGGCGTAGGTACTAACTTTAAAGTATATTTGCCAGCAGTAGAACACTCCCCAATTCCTGCCGAGGAAGAACTAGAACTACCCAGAGGAAACGGTGAGTTGATTTTAGTGGTGGATGACGAAGCCGCTATTGGTGAGATTACCAAGACGTCCTTAGAAAACTATGGCTATAGGGTGATGAGTAGCAGGGATGGTAAGGAAGCGATCGCACTCTATAGGCAACATCAGGATGATATTAGCTTGGTGCTGATGGATATGATGATGCCGGTTATGGATGGACCAACAACTACCCTTCAATTGCGAGACATTAACTCGCAGATCAAAATTATTGGTATCAGTGGGTTGCCTATTAGCGATAAAGTCGATGCGGCGGCTGAAGCTGGAGTTAAGACCTTTTTGTCTAAGCCTTACACGGTTAAGGAATTATTGCAGGCTATTGATGGTGTGCTTAAAGGTCATTAATTGTGGTGAGTACAAAGTTCTGGGTTTTTGGGAACAGCGGATCTGGGAATAGGGAATAGGGAATAGGGAATAGGGAATAGGGAACAGAAACATTTATTACCCTTTACTTCGACTGCTATAATTGTCAATTGTAATTTTTAATTGTTGATTTTATTTGTTAATTTTAATTATTAAGTTTAATTGTTAATTTCCATTTTCCATTTTCCATTTGCATAGCTTTTGCGTTTAAAACTTGACTAAAACTTGACTAAAACGTGACGATTACAGGGGCATGGTCGCTAGGTTTATCTAGTTTTCTCGGTTCTATGTCAATGGTACAACTAATCGCTTGATTGTAAAGATTGGGGGTTAGGTAGATATGGTCAATGCGCCAACCTCGATTACCCCGAAAGGCACGGGTGCGATAGTCCCACCAACTAAAATTACCCCCTTCTTTGGTAAATTTGCGAAAGGCATCCGCTAACCCTAGGTCTAAGACCGATTGTAGGGCTTGACGTTCTACTGGGGACGCCATGATGTGGTTTTCTTTGCCTTTAGGATCATGGATATCCCGGTCTTCTGGGGCAATATTAAAGTCCCCACATACACAAAGTTCATGGGACTGTTGTTCTAGAATACTGTGTAAATAGTCCCGCAGTATCTTCAACCAACGCAGCTTGTAGTCGTACTTCTCACTGTTCACGGAAGCCCCATTGGGAACATAGAGGTTAACAATGCGGACGCCGTCTACTATAGCGCTAATCACTCGCTTTTGTTCATCTAAGTCCCCGACCTGAGCAGTATCCAACACCGCAGCAAAGCCCGTACTTACGTCTGTGGCTGGTTTCCGGCTAAAAATGGCTACACCATTATAGGATTTTTGCCCAGAAATATAAAGGTAATACCCCAATTCTTCAAAAAGCGATCGCGGAAACTGGGCATCCACTACTTTAGTTTCTTGCAGGCAAAGCACATCTACTTGGGTCCGTTGCAACCAATCTATTACTTGAGCTTGGCGACTCCGAATTGAGTTGACGTTCCAGGTAGCGATTTTCATTAGTCCTACAGGTGATTAGATTTAGTCTAGAACAGAGAGCAACTACATCTACGCCAGCATTGGCCAGTAGGATATAGATACCTTCCACTCAGACACGAAAACCAGACTACCATAGTTTTAAACAAGCTAGTTTAGCGGTAAAGGAATAGATATCACCTCGGACAGATTAAAGTAAACCCCTTCAACTAGTTTGAAGGGGTTTATTACAGTTTTTTATAACAGTTGATTAGGAGCTCGAAGTTGTTTTGAGTAATGGATAATCGGGCTTTAGGTAATTTATTATATTACCTGTTACCTGTTACCTTTTAGATTTGGCCCTGTATAAATTGATGTTCTGCCACCAACCTCGCTAACTCTGGCAACAAAGCCAAGTTACGAGGTCGCTGGAGACGATAAACACTACACTGATTGGCAAGCTGAGCACACTGAAGAAGATGGGATGCTTTCTCAGAGTCAAATAAGCTGTTGAGACGGGAATGACGGGATAGTTCCATCACCGCCTCCTGAAGTTTCAGAGACTTAATACTCAACTGTGAACCTGAAACCAGTACATAGATGCACCGGATTGGTAGTAGCGCTTCGGTCAAATCCTGATTTAACCGATAGCCAGGTTTATTTAACTTCGGTACCAGCAGAGCCAGCTTATCCTGGTCATATCCCAAAACCCCAGCTACTTCTCGACTTAGTTTAATTTGAGGAAAGCTAGGAGCAACTTTCGCTGTCCCCTGATTCAACGTCACAGGTGCAACATCATCAGTGATGATTCTGTATCCCTGAGTATGGAGTGCAGCAGCAATTGAAGACTTACCCTCACCGGAATTACCCAAGAAAACAACCGCACCACCATTAATATTGACTACACTGGCATGTAGCACCAACAATCCCCGCTGATAGAGCAGAATCGCCATCACAGTTCCCACTAGAGCCGTTTGAATGCGGCTAAGGGAGGCTTCTGCTGCGGGAATGATCGTAATCCTGTTTCCCCTCTGTACCAGAAACAGCCCTGTGTCTTTGAGATAAATCACCGCCTCCTCTGGACTCAACTGCAAAGCCATCGGCTGCTGGATAACTTCCTTTGGAATGTAGTCAGTGATTTTGCGATTCGGCGTTCGCGTAGCGTGGCCTACGGCCTCAGCCGTTCCCGTTCGCGCAGCGTCGCCTACGGCGAAAGCGTGGCCTACGGCCTCCGCTACGGGAACGCATCCCGTACTGTAATCATTACTCTGAATGTGAATCGTAACATCACACTCTACTTCTGCTGGGATAAACTCTGGGATTGGTAGCGCCGAGTGAATTCCCAAACCATAAGCAACATAGGAAAACAGCTTTTGCTTTTTGCTACCCAAAGGTTTGCAATCCAGTGATTGGCTGTCAATTTCAGAGATATCGCCAACTAAACAGTTAGATATTGTTTTAGATATTGTGCCATCCAAACTCATAATTAATTTCTCAAATAACTATTGCGCGTAGATGCAATCACAAGAAACGGATACAGTAGTTTCTTGACTCCCCTTGATCAGCCATTTCAGTTCAGAAATTACCTTTGCATCCGTTGCTCAAGTCTAATTCTAGGGGCGCAAGGCTTTCGCTCTAACTATATGTAGCTAAATTTTAGCTATTATGGTTTAGTAATTAGCTTTTTAATGTGACAATAAAGCAGCCTTTGTTTAGCAAATTATCGTTAACAAAAATTAATAAATTCCTGAACTTATCAGATTCATGACTTAGGCAATACAAACGTAAAACCAAGTAGTTTAGCTTTTATTCATTTCCCGAAATCCCCTTTAATTAGGAGGACTTGTGAGGGTTACCATCATTGACTTAACAGCTAGTACTGATTCCAGATACCATCCTAAATTTTGGTTCACAGTCCATAGCTCATGAATCTAATTGCAGATTCTCACCCCGGTAGCCTTTAGACTGTCTTAAGCGGATTAATCTTAAGCGGATTAAGATTGATAATTTTAGCGCTTCAATTCAATTAAACTTTATCCTAATTAATCGATTTTTTCCACAATTACCTAAAAAATTAACAAAACTTAAATTATTTAACCAAAGAATATCTCTAAAGATCAGCTAAAAAAAATAGCCATTATTAGACTATTTACAAATAAGTTGTAAACCTATATCGGTAATTTTTTATAATCAAAAAAACTCGGTATTCCTTACCCCTGTTAGCAGATACCGAGTTTCCTGTTACCTAAAGAGTTTAATTTTATGTTCACATCTCAAATGGAAATGCTATAGCAGTTCTCAATTGGGTGAGGTAGATCGTTGTAGGGAGTAGGGAGTAGGGAGTAGGGAAGTCAGAAGGAAAGCATTCAGCAGTCAGCGGTCAGCGGCCAGCTAATGCCCATAGCGCATTAGCTGATAGCTGATAGCTGACCTTCAAGTTACCGATAATTTTTAGCCTGAGTTTCAAACAAATGGGCATAAGTACCATCTAACTGCATCAGTTCCGCATGGGTACCGCTTTCTACAATTGAACCTTGGTCCATCACATAGATCCGGTCAGCCATTTTCACAGTAGATAAGCGATGGGTGATCAGAATAGCAGCTTGATCTTCGATCAGTTCGCGGAATTTCATAAACACCTCGTATTCTGCCTTAGGATCCATAGCAGAGGTAGGCTCATCTAATACAATAACCTGAGAGTCTCGTAGAAAAGCTCGTGCTAAGGCTATTTTCTGCCATTGACCAATACTAAGTTCTTCCCCTTGGTCAAACAATTTGCCCAGCATGGTATTATACCCTTGGGGCAAACTAGTGATAACATCATCAGCACCAGAACGACGAGCAGCATCAATAATAGTTTCGTGATCTCGTGGTAAATCAATGTCCGCTAACCAGATATTTTCCTTAGCGGTGAAATTATATTTAGCGTAGTCTTGGAAAATCACACTGATTTGGCGGCGTAAGTCAGCTATTTTAAAATTGCGGATATCAATCCCATCAATGGTGATGCTGCCAGCGGTTGGATCGTACAAACGACACAAAAGTTTAATTAAGGTTGTTTTACCGGAACCGTTTTCTCCCACTAGCGCTATAGTTTCCCCTGGTCGCACCGTGAGGTTGATGTTTTTAAGTGCCTGACGAGTTGTAGTACCGTATTGGAAACTAACATGATCGAAAACAATACCACGGCTCATGGAGTGGGGAATTGGTTTGGGATAAGTTGGTTCAACAACGTTAGGTTTTAGATCCAGAAATTCGTAGAGGTTAGCTAAGAATAAATTATCTTCATAAAGACCAGATATACTAGTTAATAACCCTCGAATATTATTTTGTCCCCGCTGCAACGCTTGGTGATACAGCACTAAATCGCCTAAGCCCAAATCCCCATGGACAGTTTGATAGACAATAAAGCCATAGACAGAAAAGATTAACATTCCGGCAACGGCTTGAGCACCAAAGTTAGCAAAGGAGCGTCCAGTGGCAATGGCTACTTTTTCCTTATAGAGTTGCTCTCGGATGCGACGATACCAGTCAGTAAAGAAAACCCCTAAATCAAACAACCGAATTTCTTTAGCAAACTGGTCTGAGGTTAGCATGTAACCCAAATACATGGATTGCCGTTCCATGGGTGTTTTTTTACGCTGCCAACGATAGATAACCCGAGAGTATTTTACCCGTACTACCATCGCGGGCATAGCAGCAATAAATAAAATCCCAGCAATTCCCCAATGGAGGGAGAGTAATAAACTCACCATCGCCAACAAGGAAATACTATTTTGAGCTATCTGTGTGAGACGATTTAGGACTCGGGGCGGTCGGTAGGGCGCTTCTTGTTGAGCTCTTTGTAATGTATCGTAGTATAGGGCATTTTCGTAGTACTCTAAGTCAGCTTCTAGGGATTTATCATGAATAATCCCTTGCATGTAGTCAGTCACCCGCTGAGAATGAGCAGTATTGACTACTTCAGCTAAGGAGTTCAAAAGAGTAGTGACAATAGTAACTGTACCGGCTAAGATTAGGAAAAGTAAAACATCACGAAATACGGCTTGTTTATCAGTATTAAGTAATCCGTCAGTTACTGTATCAATAATTAGTTTTGTAAGATAAATTGATAGTAGAGGTAATATCCCCTGAACCAGCAAAATTCCTACGCGAGCTACTGTCCAAAAGGGACTGCTTTGCCAGACTAGACGCAGTGCAGGCAAAAGGCGTAATGTTTGCTGGATTTTTTTTCTTAAAGTTTTGCCTGCTCCCATTTTTTGTGTTAAGGTTTAGAGGTTAGAAGTATACTATTGATGCGATCTTTTTTACTACTATCAGAAGTAGTGATTTCTTCGATATCTTTCTCCACCAAGGCCACTAGATCAGGAAGTTCCATTAGATTAGGCTTTCTGGTGAAGCGACAGATAGATACAGTCTTGATTAGATTGGCGCATTGACGCAGATGAGTACTGACACAGTCTCGAGCAATTAGCACATCTACATCACGGCTATGACGGACTAGTTCAGGGAACGCTTGTTGAGGCGTTAGCTTGGTAATCTGATGTTGGTCTCCCTTGGCCAATACATAGAGTCGCTTCAGGGGTACAGCAGTGCGTTGAAACCCATCACTGAATGTGTAGGAAAGCTTTGGTGCGTTTGGGTAAAGAGGAGGTAAGCTGTTAGAATTGTGTCCTAGAGAATCCGCTGCTGATGGCCAAAGTTTAATCTGAGGGAAGCTAGGAATAATTAAAGGATAGCCGTCATCAAGGTTGACAGGCATAACATCATCAGTTATTACTTGATAACCCTTCCGATGAAACGCTCCTGCTAAGGTGGATTTACCCCAACCTGACCCACCCATGAATGCGATCGCTTGATTGTTGACCACAATGCTGCTAGCATGGAGTACTAGCAATCCCCTCTGTCGCAGCACCACAGACATACAAGCTCCAAGGATGTTAGGGCTGAGCTTGGACTGGTCTACTCCTGTCACAGGTTCGATAGTAATCTCTCGCCCATCTTCAATCAAAACCTTTGCTTTGCCATGCAATTCCCCAAGGACACGGTTGCTCCAATTGGCTGTTTCTGGAGGAAGATGACTCAATTTCCCTAAACGTATGATCACATCAGGGGGTCCATGAGATTCCAATAGCTCAGGTAAGGGAATCTCTGAATGAATACAAAGGTTGTAGGCCGTATAGATGTACATGATTGATACTTAGGAGCAGGTTAAACTTGATGGGAGAACTTGATAGCAAAAAAGGCGTCCCCTAACTCTAGCCAAGACCCTTCTGCTGAGTCAGTGTTGCAGCACTAACGAGTTGGGGGATGATCTTGCTAGTAGTAGATAATTTAGTACTAGATAATTTAGTAGTAGATAATTTAGTAGTAGATAATACCTTTGTCGCCCTTGGTAATGGCGCTACTCATATTCAGTACTTACCATCACCAGTGCTAATCGTATTACTGTAGTTTGAACGGATCACAATTATTATTGTTATCGCAGTCTAGGCTGCTTGAGCCATCTGATTCAGCTGCGGGATTAGCCAAATCACCATTGAAAATCAGCACATCTAACGTAGTACTAACTCCAGTTATTTGGGTGAGCTGCTCAATAGTGCCGTGAACAATCATCTCTGGTGTAGCGTAGCTCTTTTCCATGGTGTTACTTTGCTTTTGCTGACGGTAGCTTAAGGTAGTTACACCCTGATTTGAACTATTGATTAGTCAGCATCAATAGTAGTAATTGTGTTACGGTTGTTTAAACTCAACACAATTACCATTATTGCAGTCTAGGCTCTGTGAGTCGTTTGATTCAGCTGCGGGATTAGCCAAATCACCATTGAAAATCAGCACATCTGAAATCCGATCAGGTCCATTGATTTCGGTGAGCTCCTCAATAGAACCGTGAACAATCATCTCTGGAGTAGTGTAGCTTTTTAGCATGGTGTTACTTTCCTTGTACTTATTGTGGTTTAAGGTAGTCACACCCTGAGTTAAACTATTGATTACTCATCAGTAGTAATCCTGTTACGGTAGTTGGAACGGAGAACAATTACCATTGTTATCGCAGTCTAGGCTGCTTGAGTCATCGGATTCAGCTGCGGGATTATTCAAATCACCATTGAAAATCAGGACATCTGCCATCCGATCAGGTCCACTGATTTCGGTGAGCTCCTCAATAGAACCGTGAACAATCATTTCTGGTGTAGTGTAGGTTTTTAGCATGGTGTTACTTTTGTTGTAGTTATTGTGGTTTAAGGTAGTCACACCCTGAGTTAAACTATTAATTACTCACTGTCTTGATGCAGTCGCTCATGGGGGAAACCCCCAAGACCGCGCTGCATCGCTAATTACTCACTATCACCAGTAGTAGTTGTGTTACTATTGTTTGAACGGATCACAATTACCATTGTTATCGCAGTCTAGGCTGATTGAGTCATCTGATATAGCTGCGGGATTATTCAAATCACCATTAAAAATCAGGACATCTGCAATGCGATCAGGTCCACTGATTTCGGTGAGCTCCTCAATGGTGCCGTGAACAATCATCTCTGGTGTAGTGTAAGTTTTTAGCATGGTTTTACTTTCCTTTTGCTGATAGTAATTTAAGGTAGTTACAGCCTGAATTGGACTTACGGTGTTTCTTGGTTGTGCCCAAACCAGAATTCCAAGTAGATTCCCTGCCAAGTTAGACTTAGGGTGTCACTTGGGTGCGGTCAAGCCACAAGGCCAAGATGATTCCCTGCCAGACTGTCATGCAGTCTTTTTCTCGCACCCTGCCTCCTGAGGTCATGCGTCGATGAACTTGTCTCAGAAAGTCTGTGTCAACGTACCCTTCAATGAGTTCAAGCTTATTCAAGATCACGTCGTCGAATACCTGACGATTTAGGGTGAGCAGACC
>NZ_JAAHHU010001760.1:0-1015 GCF_010672095.1 Moorena sp. SIO3I6
CCATACCAGTAGAGATAATCATGGGTTTACCAGTGCTAGCAACTTTGCGAATCAAAGGTAAATCCGTGTTTTCAAAGGAGGCGATTTTGTAGCAGGGAACATCGAGGGATTCGAGAAAATCTACTGCGGTAGCATCGAAGGGAGTGCTGAAGCCAATCATGCCTAATTCTTGGCAGCGGTCAAAGATAGGTTTGTGCCATTCCCAAGGTGTGTAGGCTTGTTGGTATAGCTTGTACAGTGAGTTTCCTTTCCAAAGGCTGTTGGGGTCATTGATGAAAAACTCGCCTTCGTCAATGTCCAAGGTCATGGTGTCAGCGGTGTAAGTCTGGATTTTCAGACCATGAGCGCCAGTTTTAGCTGCTGCTTCGACAATTTCTAGGGCACGCTCAAGGGATTGATTGTGGTTGCCGGACATTTCGGCAACGATAAATGGAGGACTAGTATAACCGATTCTCTGGTGTTGAATATCAATGATGCTCATATACAATAGGACCTCAATTAAATATAAATAGATAACACAAAGTTCAAGGTTATGATTGATTCAAATTCATGAATTCTGGATAGTGACTGGCCACAATTGCATTTTCAACTCTTAAGCAAGGAATACCCGCTCAAACTGGATACACACATAACGCTTCTGGACTAAAAAATAGATATATATAAATTAGGGTAGTCTTTTTTTGAGGACTTTTGCAGGCACACCACCAGCCACTGAATAAGGAGCAATATTTTTAGTTACGACAGCATTAGCACCAATTACACAGCCTCTGCCAATATTTGTTCCTGGTGTAATAACGACATTTATACCTAACCAACAATCATCACCAATCTCAATTGGATTTGAGTAAAACTTTCCGTGATCCTCGCAGTATTTTTTATCTTGTTCACGAATTTTTAAGGATGGGACATAGTCATACTGATGAGTTCCAGAAGAAATAAAAACATTCTGAGCCAAAAGAACTGAATTTCCAATGATTACGTCTCCTCTCAACTGACATCTGAGTTGTAGTGAAGA
>NZ_JAAHHU010001761.1:0-1014 GCF_010672095.1 Moorena sp. SIO3I6
CTTCGGCTAGATCAACCCGAATCGGTGCAGGACGAAATCCTAGGACAACTACTGTGATGATGCCAACTCCAACCATAAGGTAAGTTAGCCGTTGAGGAAGGTGCTTCATGAAGTGTCTCAAATCGCGGAATTGATTGTGCGATCGGCGAAGCCGCGCCAAAGGCGATCGCAACAGTATTTAATTACTACTATTTAATTATTACTATTTAATTACTACTATTTAATTACTACTGTAAGCATTAGCTGATAGCTGATAGCTGATAACTGATAGCTTACTAACTATCACCATGTTGATGCTTATTCCCTGGTTTTCAAAACAGCGATTAAGTCCAGACGATTCAGCTGTCTACGGATAATTAACCCAGAACAGAATGCTGCTACTATTACGATAACAAATGTAAAAGCATAGGTATATTTAGTAAGAATTAAGGGAAAACGGTAAAGTTCAGAATTATAGGCAAGAGACATTAAAGCAACTAAACCGTATCCGAGTCCAAAACCAATTGGAAGGGCGAGTAGGGTAAGAATAACTTGTTCACCTAGGAGAATCAAGGCAATTTCAGCACGAGTGAATCCCATAATCCTGAGACTGGCTAATTCTCGTCTTCTTTCTGATAGGGCAATCCGTGCTGAGTTGTAGACTACGCTAAAGGTAATAATGCAGGCAAAAATTACTAGTACTGCTGTGAAGACTTGCAGAGGTTTAGCAATAATCTCCTCAAAGCTTTCCAGGCTAGCTTCACGGGTGCTAATACCGGTAATAGCCGGTAGACGTTTGAGGCGATAGTAAAGCTGACTAGCAAGGTGAGGATCAACACAGAGGTAAGCACCAGAAATAGTTTGTCCTTCTCGCATCAGTCGGTTGAGGGCATGGATATCCATATATACTGAGACACCGAGGAGTTCATCCACCAAGCCGACTACAGGAACTTGACGCACGGGACGGCTTCCTTCCAGGACTTCCACGGTTAGGGTATCTCCAGGAGTAACACCTAGGATTTCGGCTAGTTTGGT
>NZ_JAAHHU010001762.1:0-1013 GCF_010672095.1 Moorena sp. SIO3I6
TGTCCGCTCCTTGCTACCGGCAGCTTGGAATGAAAAACTGTCTGATTGGATGTTGACTGGTGCGATCGCAAGCGTGGTAGTAGTCATTCTATGGACAACACTAGCGCTTCTACCAAAGACACCAGCACAGGTGGCACAAGTTCCTGGTGATACCATTAATTCTCCAGAAAATTTGGAACTGGCTGAGGAATCACAACTTGTGGAATCGGAACCCATACCCACACCAGAGTTAACTCCTGAACAAAGCCTGATTGTAGCAATTCAAAATCAAATTACGGGTATTACGGCTCAGTACGGTAATGACCTGATTCAAGCAATTGAAGCGAACTTTCTCACAAGTATGCTTTTGCTGAAGGTCAGTGATGAATGGTACCAACTCAACGATGGTCAGCAGAATACCTTAGCTCAAAGGATGCTGAGCCAGTCTCAAGAATTAGACTTTAGCAAGTTGGAAATTACTGACCTAGAGGGAACGTTAGTTGCCCGTAGTCCTGTGGTGGGGTCAAGTATGGTCATTTTTACCCGACATTAATTCTGTTATATGTTAACGATTGAGGGTTGACCCTTGACTGTCAACCCTCAACAACCCTAACTATTTAGCTGATCTATTTAGGTGATAAAACACGTAATCAAATCAATGATCTGATCACTATTATCCACCGCTTAATGGGTTCAAGCGCTTCATGGCACGATTGACCACATCGGAGTAGCGTAATTCCCCACAGAGAATGTTGAGCATGATTTGAGTAGCAACGGGTTTTTTAACGCCGACTTTGTAGGCAATTCCAGGAAAGCGGTAGAAAGCTCCAGCGAGCTTAGCAGCCCAACTCATATCAGTTCCCCGTTCTTCCTGCATCACCTGGGTATAGTTTTCTAAGGCATCAGCTTGACCTGCCAAAGCTTGTTGAATGGCCTCAGCTGCTTTCATGCCACTGAACATGGAGGGTCGAATTCCCTCAGCAGTCATGGGATCGACCACACAGGCAGCTTCCCCAGCTAATACAGCATTTTGT
>NZ_JAAHHU010001763.1:0-1013 GCF_010672095.1 Moorena sp. SIO3I6
TTGCTATCTAAGCAGTGAACCTAACGGCCAGGAGTAACTCCTGAACGTTGACCAGTGACAATATAAGAGACTCGTTGACCGATATTGGTAGCATGGTCAGCCATTCGTTCTAAATGGCGAATCACTAATCCTAGTAAAAGAATTGGTTCAACAACACCCTTGATATCCCGCTGACTGGCCAAGGTTTGATAAACTTGGTCATAGGCATCGTCTACTGTATCGTCCAGCTTTTTGACGGTTTGCCCAGCAATGGCATCTAAATCGGCTAGGGCTTTTAAACTTGTTGCCAGCATAGCTTGGGCATGATGAGACATAAGTTCCACCTCTGGCATACAGGGATGGGGTGGATAAGGAAACAGCTTTATTGATAGTTCTCCCAGGTCTTCAGCATAATCACCAATGCGCTCTAAGTCTCGTACTAGTTGCATAAAAGCACTCAGAAGCCGTAAATCTTGGGCAACAGGAGATTGCAGAGCCATTAGCGTCACACATTCCATCTCAATTTGGTGATAGTAGCCATCAATGCGCTTATCAAGAGAGGCAAGATGTTGGGCAGTCTCGAGATTGCGCTCAAAGAGGGCTTGATGGCTCAGTCGAAAAGATTGCTCTACCAGAGCCCCCATACGCAAAACATTTTGTGCCAAACGCTTCAGAGAGCGCTGGAAGTGGGAACGCTCAGACATGTTGGTCAGCGAAGTACTATGAGAAGATAAACTCACCATAAAATCAGATTGCTAAGGGAACACTGGAAGCTCCTGTCCTTTACATTTATGCATGGGGAGCAAAGCTTTCCGGTAACATAAATAACTGGCCAACAGCACATCAAGATTAGATGCGATCGCGTAGCGTGGCCTACGGCCAATCGCCCTTAGCCATCCTTCCGGTTAACAAATTAACAGGCAGTATTTTAATGAAAGTTTTAGGGGTTACAGGTTAGCCGATTACAGGTTAGCTGGTTACAGGTTAGCTGGTTACAGGTTAGCTGGTTACAGGTTAGCTGGTTATAGGTTAGC
>NZ_JAAHHU010001764.1:0-1013 GCF_010672095.1 Moorena sp. SIO3I6
TTCCAGTTGAAAGGGGAATTATGCGTTCGCGTAGCGGCTCTTTCAGAGCATCGCATTCCAGTTGAAAGGGGAATTATGCGTTCGCGTAGCGGCTCTTTCAGAGCATCGCGTAGCGGCTCTTTCAGAGCATCGCATTCTCTACCAACCTGGGCTCCTCGATTTGTCAAATTACCCTACATCCGTTTGCCCGCGCCCCCGCCCCACCTAGTAAGGCTAACAATGCTGCTTGTCACCCCGTCAGGTCAAAAAGACACCGGTTAACTAGTTAAAATAACTTAACGTTAATCATCCTTAACAGAAAAGGTACCCTCAAGGGTACTGTGAAGCCAGAGTTAGATCTGACATTCTAGAAATGTGTTGATGAAACCTAATTACAGCAAGAGGTAAAACCCATGCCTTACAAATATCATAAACCCTGTGTGTTCCAAGTTCCGATCAAATTAGAAGTACCCATTGTTCTCGACATCGCTGTCGCTGCTAAGCGTAAGTGCTTTGACAAATATGAGGACATGGAGCTCATTGAGGCCGAAGGTAACGGAGATACTGATCCAGCCGAACCGGTTGGCACTTAGTACCTTTAGGCATCTTTGAAAGGAATCTCTGACGGCTGGCTTTGAATTAGTTGATCTTAATTAATCCCTGGAATACCCCTAGGCTGATCAAGCCAGGGGGTTTTGTCTTGATGCAGTCGCTCATGGGGGGGACCCCCAAGCTCATAAGGGTAGGTTTTTTACAAAGACCTCAGGTGTGGGGTGTGGGGTGTGGGGTGTGGGGTGTGGGGGATAAGAAAGCGATGCATCGCTTCTTCGTTGTTTTCCTTTTCCTCTCCCTCTCGGTCGTCCCATGTTTTACCCAAATGTAAAAAACCTACCCTTATGAGATCTCCCCATCTCCCCATCTCCCTACTCCCCATCTCCCTACTCCCTATCTCCCCATCTCCCCATCTCCCCACACTTCCCACACTTCCCACACTTCTCATCTCCCCATCTCCCCATCTCCCCATCTCCCCATCT
>NZ_JAAHHU010001765.1:0-1012 GCF_010672095.1 Moorena sp. SIO3I6
GACTTGTGGCTAAAAGCCAGAGCTGAAACGGGAAGCTTTAAAGCAAAGCGAAACTATAGTAGAGGACCTGCCCCAAAAATTCAAAACTTAGAGGAATTTCGCCAATTTGCGTGCATAAATGGTGGCAGAAATCAACAACAGATGGCCGAAAAATGGCAAGAAAAAATTAGTCGCATTACTATAGGTAAAGCTTTAAAGCGCATTGGTTTTACGAGAAAAAAAAAACTTACGGGTACAGAGAAAGAAATGAAGAACAACGAGCCGAGTTTCTTAACTATATCAGTCAATATGCTTACCAGAGATTCGTTTACGTCGATGAAGCAGGAGTCGATGATACAGAAGATTATCCCTACGGTTGGTGTGAGAAATCTCAACGATACTACGATCTAAAATTGGGACATAAAACAGAACGCATCAGCCTGGTAGCTGCTTCATGTTGTCGTCAAATTATTGCCCCGATAACTTTTACTGGATACTGCAACACTGAACTAATTAAAATGTGGGTAGAATTTTTCTTAGTACCCGAGTTATTACCTGGACAAATAGTGATTATGGATCAGGCTAGTTTTCACAAATCGGCTCAGATCAAACAATTAATTGAAATGGTTTGAAGTTACCGTAAGAATAAAGAAGCCTTTCTAGGGGACAGGTTATGGGTAAAAAGGTGAAAACTAATGAAATAAGGCTTCTTTATTCTAAGGTTTCGTCTCCCAGGATGTGAACTGGTATTTTTGCCCCCTTATTCACCTGATATTAATAAAATTGAGAAATTTTGGGCAAGACTCAAACACCATTTGAGAAAAACTCTTGATCAATTTGATGGTTTACAGAATGCTATCGATAATGCTTTGCGATTTTTGTCCTAACCAACTCTTTCTCTGCTATAGACGCTTTATTAGGGCGGCTTGGGGAGCGGCTTTATGCTTGTCGATTTCGGCTCGAAGCCGCTCATAATACTCCTTCACGCTCTTCTCGGACGGTTTGATGATGGCCTTAAAGCCTTGTTTTGACA
>NZ_JAAHHU010001766.1:0-1011 GCF_010672095.1 Moorena sp. SIO3I6
TTCCCCGTGTTGGGAATCATAGAAAATATGAGTTACTTTATCCCACCAGACTTGCCCGAGCGTCAGTATGACCTGTTTGGCTCTGGAGGAGGTGAAAAAACATCTAAAGAACTAGGTATTCCCTTGCTCGGTTGTATTCCCCTAGAAATTTCCCTACGGCAGGGAGGAGATCAAGGATTGCCCATCGCTGTTGGTAATCCAGAGTCAGCCTCCGCTAAAGCACTGGTAGCGATCGCATCTCAGATTGCTGCCAAAGTTTCCATTGCTGCCCTGTCTAATTAACAAAGGCATAACTTAAAAATAGAAAATGGAAAATCACCATTAACAATTTTCTAATCGCTAATGCCTAATAGCTCATACAGTCAGCCGTCAGCCGTCAGCTATCAGCCGTCAGCTTATTTTATTCAAAAGCAATCAGTGGCTGATCACAGGCTTTTGGCTCAAAGCACCTCAAGTAGCTTGTGTATAACCTGATAGCTGATAGCACCTCAAGTAGCACCTCAAGTAGCGCTAATCGCTGATAGCTTAGCTCATACCTAATCGCTCATACCTCATAACTGATGGTACAAATTAATAAATTTAGAATTAGAAATAGTATTCGTTGGCGGCTGTTTTGGGCCCCTTGGCAGGACTTAGACTGGCAACTGTTATTCCTGACTGTGGGGCTAACTATCTTTGGGGCAGTGATGATTCGCTCTGCAGCCATCGACAATATTGGCAACTATTGGGTCTCCCACTTGCTCATTGGTGGTATTGGATTGTTCTTTGCTCTATTCATTGCGCGATCGCGTTATCAATCCCTGATCCAATGGCATTGGGTAATTTACGCTATCACCAATTTGTCCTTAATTGCTGTAATGATGATTGGTGCTACTGCTAAGGGGGCTCAGCGTTGGGTTACCATTGGAGGGTTTAATGTTCAACCCTCAGAATTTGCCAAGATCGGGTTGATTATTACTCTAGCTGCCATCTTGCACAAACGACCAGCTACTAGCATTCCAGCAGTAATAG
>NZ_JAAHHU010001767.1:0-1011 GCF_010672095.1 Moorena sp. SIO3I6
TCCAAACCTTGACTAATTTACTAAGCAACGCAATTAAGTTTTCACCTGCCAATAGCACAGTTTGGCTCTCTGCAATCACAGATAACGAGGTTAATAGAACCAAAAAGCAGAAACAGCTGCGATGCTCCACAACTGCCTATGTCACATTTCAAGTCAAAGATCAGGGACAAGGCATCCCCAATAGCCAGCTCGAAAGTATCTTCGAGCGCTTCGAGCAAGTGGACTCATCTGATTCCCGTAAGAAAGGTGGAACAGGTCTGGGGCTAACGATTTGCCGCAAAATTATCCAGCAACACGGCGGCAGAATTTGGGCAGAGAGTTCTTTAGGTAAAGGCAGTACTTTTTATTTTACCCTACCCGCTTTAAAACAGCAAGAAGAAGATAACCATGAGTACTAAATGCATCTTGCTAATTGACGATGAAGAAACTATCCAGGAAGTGGTGCAAGTCGGTCTCGAACTTGAAACAGATTGGGAGGTACTAACAGCTTCTTCAGGCTTGGAAGGTATCGCTATGGCTAAAACTAAACTGCCAGACGCAATCTTACTTGATGTAATGATGCCAGATATGGATGGAATCGCAACTTTTGCGAAGTTAAAAGCAAATTCTAAAACCCAGTCAATTCCCGTTATTTTTCTGACGGCAAAGACTCAGATAGCAGAGCAACACCCGTTTAAAAAAAACGGGATTGCTGGTATTATTATCAAACCCTTTAATTCTATAACTTTGGCTATTAAAATAGCAGAACTCTTGCAATGGAAGTTGTGATTTATTACTGTTGAACGTTTGTAGTTGTAAACATGAGACTATTACTAGTGGAGGATGATGAGTCTTTAATTGATTTACTCAAAAACAGCCTTCCCAAGCAAAATTATGTGATTGATGCTGTCACTGACGGTGAACAGGGATGGGCCTATGGGTCAACTTATACTTACGACCTGATTGTACTGGACTTGTTGCTGCCAAAGGTTGACGGAATTAGTCTTTGTCAGCGTTTCCGCACCAGTGGTA
>NZ_JAAHHU010001768.1:0-1010 GCF_010672095.1 Moorena sp. SIO3I6
TAGCGTTTCGATGAGGCAAGTAAGGTCTATAAGGATCGCCATGAGAAGTCCAATCGTAAGAAGAAAAATGGTTGGATTAAGGATTTTGGAAAGAACTATACCAAGAGTATGTCTAAGTTAATGAAATTTTAGTTTGGTTTCTGGTCTACCCTTAACTTCGATGTAATGGGTCAGTTAATGGCTATTTTGAAGGCAAAAAAGGTTTGATTTCTTCAAAAGTTTATTGATTGTTCATTACATCACTTTGAAGTTTTTTAGAAGGGCAGAGCTGGGCATGATACAACTTTTGACAAAGCTTGCTAAAATTTAGTTAGGAGAACGTCCATGAGTACACTTCAGAAAGAAAACACCATTATCCTAGACATGGGATCGGCAAAGAAGGATGATATTAAAGATTTGCAATATGGTGAGGGTAGGCTTTTTAAGAGGATTGCTAGGGCCATTGAAGAATTGAAGCAGAGTGGTGAAGTTGCAGAAAATGCTCAACCAGTAGTTGTTGTGGTTAAGAAGAAAAACGAGAAAGATTGGTAAGTTTTTAATCGATCTTGAGGAGTAATACGAATTTCCGTCATTGGCTTCGTAGATTTGTGTTTCAGGGTTAGTAAACAGCACAAGAAAATGTCGCAGAGTCTACCAAAAACTCTTATTATTTGTTAGACTTAAATTAGGGTAACACCGACAGGGATTATTATGTAACTTAAATTAAAGCCGACAACCAAGGGTTTAATAGTTGCGCTCTCTATCCCGGTGGAACCAACTTTTTTGACATTTTTATGGCGCTCGCGGGATATTCCTGAGAGCTTTGGGAGATACCCCCTGGATGTGAAAGCATCTTGCATTGGCGGGCCTTGGTCTATATTGGTAGACTTTGGTAGCTAAAAAGTATCGGTTACACTGAGTTGCTAACTCAAGTCCGCTTGACTTTCACCCAAGATTGAGTCCGCCTTTGGCAAAGCTATTGTTATTGGCTACTTCAAGGAATCTGCATCGGGGGCATAAAGCCCCCGATA
>NZ_JAAHHU010001769.1:0-1007 GCF_010672095.1 Moorena sp. SIO3I6
GTTCAAGGCGGGCAATTGCCTCTCGCCACAGTTTTTGAATTGCTATCCACTTTGATGCCTTATGGGGAGGATTTTTCCCTTTATGACCTGCCCTAGCCGCCATTTGCATGGCTGTCACTAACTGATCGAGGTCTTTACCTCTAACTTGATAGGCATGAAGCAACTCTTGTGCTGTGTCATGCTTCATTGACCAAAACGGAATTGCTTTGAGTGCTTCAATCGCTGTCTTTAATTCCTTCTGAGCTTCGAGAATGTCCTTTCCCGATTTAGGTTTTTTGAGGGTGTCTGCTGATTTTTTACTCAATAGCTGAGCTTCATTCAGTGAACTACAAGACCCAAATACGCAGGGACGGGTAAAAACATAAAAGCCGCCGGTTAAAAATACTAGACCCAATCCCATGCCCACCACCACCAACAAAAGAAACGTACTTTGAGAATTTCCTTCATGGGGTTGTAGTGTTTCAGGGAATGGCTCATCGGTTTGAGCCTCGGGATCAGAAAGTGGTTCGTCCCAAGGGTGGGGTGCAACGTCAGAATCCATTGATTGATCGTTGCTTTGGTTAGACTCAGGGGTGAACTGGTTAGAATCCATTGCCTGTAGCAGGAGCAAAGCCAGAGATACCAAAAAGCGATGCAGCGCGGTCTTGGGGAGGCAGCGCCGACCTGCGGGGGTTCCCCCCACTCGCGCTTTGCCGTGGTTTCCCCCACTCGCGCTTTGCATCAAGAAAAGGTACCTAATCTTAACCCAAAATATCCTCCTATGCTTCCAGTGGTTAGGCAGGAATTGGTGAGATATTAAGGCAACAGTGAGGAATTATAGCGGTTAGGGGGGAATTATGAAGAATCAAAGAAGCAAGCCGTGACATCCTCCTACACTGTCATCTTTGATTGGGTTTAGACTGGCAACCTCACCATTAGCATTCCTAGATCGACACTTATCTAGAACCATCAACGAACAGCTGGCCTGATCTGGCTGCGGTGATCTGGAGTTATCAACTACTAACTCC
>NZ_JAAHHU010000177.1:0-10659 GCF_010672095.1 Moorena sp. SIO3I6
CTCGGATTTCACGAGGGTTGGTGTCTCACCAACATGGTTATCAAGTTGTCAAGGTTTATTACCTTGCGACTAATCCCCCATATCTTTTCGGATAAGGTTTCTAGTCAACGAGTCGCACCCAGTCCATCAACTTGGCAGGTAGTCCCAGGGTATCGGGGGTCCTAAAACTTTTTACTTCTGGAATTGCCTTCTTCCAGTCCAATCCCCAATGGCTGATGCTACCCAGCTTGTTGTAAGACTCAGACCTGACGATACCTAGTTTCTTCATTACCTGCAGCAACTCAAGTTCAACCGACTTCGTCATCTCCACCACGGGGACAACTTGAGTCGATATTTTCCTGGTTGCGCCTACTTTTCTTAGCATCGCCAACTGTAAAGTCCAACCTCTCAATCATACTCTAGCGCTAACAAAATGTCAATGTCTGTATTACACCGATAAATCCCGTTTCATCCCGATTTATCGGGACTTAATTGCGAGACCGTTGAGAGGTTGGCTGTGATTTGTGAATTTATCATCCTCTCAACAGTTAACTGTCCACATATCTAGTTACTGACTGGTAATCACCAGGTCAGAGTCGATGGTAAGCTGTAAGTCGGTTTCTGGTTCAACCATAAATAGGTCAACGCTGCTGCTACCGAATAAACGTTTGCCGATATTTAAAGCGATGCCAGAACTAACTCCGATCAAGATTTCTTCTGTAGCGATCGCACGGTCACCGGTAACGGCAGAGATAGCAGCGGCGGCAGCGGTACCAACTGCTGCATCTTTTAGGATACTCCCTGGATTGCTACCCTTGCGAATAGTTTCAGTGGTGGTAATTTCCTCAGAGGTGGCATTAAAGGATAGGGTTTCACCATTGATCAACAGCCGCTGAGCTACAAACTGAGCTCCCTCTTTTGTCGCACGCAGTTCGCCAACCACTTCACTACCAGCAGGAATCAGCAACTTGCCCTCATCAGCAGTGGTAATGTTTAGATCCACTGTCAGGGTTAGGGGAATAGTTTCCTCTTGGGCGAGCAGAATTTTATCTTTTTTGTACTTAACCGGAATAGAAGTACCTGCAGGAATTGTGAAGGCTACAGGTGCTGGATTGGGATCGATAATGTATTGGGAGCTAATCACTGGGGCTTGTTCTGTTGCCACCAACGCTTGGTACATAAAAGCTGCAACTTCTGCACGAGTTGCATTCCGAGTCGGATTGAGAAAGGCGACGTTAGGATAATTAACCACCAAACTATTTTCTGTAGCAGCAGCGATGGGAGCACGGGCAAAGTTAGAAATTTGGCTGCCGTCCCGGTAGAAACTGACCAGTTCTGAGGTAGAACCGCTGGAAGAGAAATTCAGTCCATTAGAAAGGGCTACTAAAACTTGTTCGCGGGGAATATTTTGTTCAGGTCTAAAGATATTACCAGGGTAACCACTCAGAAATCCGGTTTGGTAGGCTTCCTGAATGGCAGGATTTGCCCAGTAGTTGGAAGCAACATCCACGAAACTGTTGCCACCGCGAATGGCGGGTTTATTGAAATCTTGATTTGCTTTACGTAGCATTGCCGCAAACTGAGCGCGGGTCACTGGTGCATTTGGTCTGAAGGAGCCATCAGGAAATCCGGCAATAATACCGCGCTGGGATAATTCTCCAATAAAGTCACTTGCCCAGTAGTTGGATGAAACATCGATAAAGTTAGTGCTTTGGGCAAAAGACGGAGCAGGTGCGACTAGGGGAGCCATGGTGGTGGCGGTGAGTCCAAGGGCTAAAACAGCAGCAGTTCCTGATTGAAAATGATTTAGGTTAAGCATGGAAGGCATTCTATTAAATTCATGTGTTCTTAAGTAAATAGAACCAATAACGTGCTAGATGTTCCTAGGTTCAATAAAATTGTTTTTTTTGCTCAAAATAAGCATAAAAAAACCAGATTATGCCTGTTTAATACCAATAAGTTCGGCACAATCTGAGTAATTTGACGCTAGTAACATTGGATGAGTTGCCAACCACTTGCCAGATCAAAAATTGTCACATCAGCCCAAGGGTGTCGGGTGACCGGTTGACCGGGTGTGGCCTGTAGTAGACCGGTCCCAAGCGATACCCTACAGCTAGAGTTGCTGGGTAAGTCCTGAACTTTTCAGGACTGATTACTCAACACTGACCCACTGACGTACTGATGCAGTAATCATTCACTAAACTGCTTATCAATCCACCGGCGGTAAATTTTTTGAATTGCTTTGAGTACTTTTTGACTACTCGACTGCTTAGATGGACTGCTGGGGTCGAGTAACTGCAAGCGATTCAGAAGTTTGGCTTCTTCTGTGTCTACCAGCCCATCGCTATAAATTAAGGCACTGAGGGCTTCAATCAAGCGCTGATAGTCTTCTGGACTAGGGCGATCGCCTAAATACTGTTCCACCCAACTGTAGCATTCATCTGCTGACACAGCTTTGAGTTCATACAGTAACGGTTTAATCTCTGGGTCGTCAGCAACTCCATATTCCTTGGCGACTTTATACAGATATTCCCGTTCCTCTGCCTGAACTTTACCGTCTATCCAGGCGGCACCGATTAAAATTTTGAGCAACTGTTTGACACTAGAATTTGTAACCATGACTTTATCTCTCCAGTAGGGGGGAACCGAACCAATACAGCACTTGTTGCCAATCAACCTTGAATCATCAACAGCTTGCCACGATTAGGGCAAAAGGGAAAGTGGAAAGGGAAGAGGGGGAAGAGTGGGAAGATTGGGGAGACGGAGGAGAACTTTGTCAAAAAACTGGGTTTGTGAAAACTAACTTAGTTAGACCCGTTAATCTAGGTAAGAAACCTGATTTCTTTAAAGCCAATTTTTTTTAACAGAAGTGTCAACCGCTAGTATGTTAGGTTTAGTTCTACCTAACTAATTTAGTTCTTCCTTACACACTTCTGTTAATGGAAATCGATATTGATTACTTAATTCAAGGGTATGCTCAAGGCTATTTCCTGATGGCAGATGATACTGGTAATTTAGGCTGGTACTCAAGCCGCGAACGTGCTATAATTCCTCTGGATGAGCGGTTTCGCTATCCTAAATCTCTGCGTCGTGTCCTAAATCAGGAACGATTTAGTGTCAGTATTAACCGAGACTTTTTAGGGGTAATGACTGGTTGTGCTGACCGTGAAACTACTTGGATTTCTCCAGAAATTAAGGAAATTTATTGGCAATTTTATAAGGCTGGATGGGCCTACAGCTTTGAAACTTGGCAGGGAAATCAGCTGGCAGGAGGAATTTTGGGCATTGTAATTGGTGGAGCCTTCATTGGTGAATCAATGTTTTATCGGATTCCGGATGGCTCGAAGGTGGCGATGGTTAAGCTGGTAGAACGGTTGCGCGATCGCAACTTTTTGCTGTTTGATGCTCAGATGATGAATTCTCACCTAGAACGGTTTGGTGCATGTACGGTAAATGAGCAAGAGTATAGTCTGCTGTTACAGAAGGCAATAGCACAAACCTGTTCGTTTGATGAACCTATCTAACTGAGCTAGGGCTTACTTGGTCCACACAGCCAAACCTCCTCCCCGACCTCTAGCAGCAATGCAACGGTTTTCTACTAAAAAGTAGGTGAAGAATGCTTGTTCTTTTAAGGGTTGCTCATAGAACCTAGTTTCCCGGTCTTGTCCACCTTTAATGTAACCTTGATAAAGTGTTAGACCAGATAACGATATCCTGATTTGACTAAAGTCGAAAGCTAAGATATTGGTCTTAGGATAAAACTTCGTAGGACCGGTGAGAACTATCTGAATCGGTCCAAATTGAACAGCATTTTGAACCGTTCCTTGGTCTTGAGAAGACTCTGATGGGGAGTAGGATAGGTGAATCTTGATCCACTTTGGCAGAAATCGTCCGCTACCCAAGATCACCCCTGCTCGTTGGCGCGATCGCTTTGTCCCTGTAATAAACCCTAGTCGCCAATTTCCGATCAGTTGTGAATAGCCATGGCTGAGTTTGGTTCGTTTAGCTGTTGTCTCTGCCTGAACTAGTGCCTCGACTACAGCTGATGAGGTCGGGCGTGTCACCGATGGGCTTGTTAAAAAGTCAATCGCTTGATCTAAAGCTTTATCCATTGCTAGCAAATGCGTTCGCCAAGTGTGGCGCTACCTGATCAATCCCATGTCTTTAGAATCTAATCCGATCTTATAGCCGATCGCTAAAAGTATATCCTAAGGAAGCAGTGAATTAACATAATTCTCTTCAATGGTCAAGTTGAGTTTCCTCAAGGTCTTACGAGAGCGGTTCAATATTTCCCGGTTAGCCATTAAGTATTCCCGAGTAACCATCAGTTTTTGGATCGCAATGGTTGTGGCTGGGCTTTTGGCCTTCAGTTCCCTTAAGTATGCCCTATTCCCTGATATTACCTTTCCGGTGGTGGTGGTCAATGCTCAAGTGCCATTGGAGACTGCGGTGGAAACGGAGCAGAAACTGACTCAACGGATTGAGGAAAGGCTTTTGCCTTTGGCAGGACTCGATCAGATGGTTTCCTCAACCTACCCTGGTCGAACAGTAGTTACCCTCTATTTCCATGTCGGAACCGATCTCAACTCCTCTTCAAGGGAGGTTGAAAAGACACTGTGGCAAATTGCTATTCCTGAAGGTGCAACCTTTGAGGTCATTCCCTTCAATTTGAACGAATCCTCTGCGGTTAGCTACACCATCAAGAGTGATACTAAAGACCTGAAGGAATTAGCTGACATTGCTAAGACTAGTATCTTACCAGAGATTGCTCAACTTCCAGGAGTTCTGAAAGTCAATTTGTTGGGAGGGGGGGAAACTACGTTTACAGCTCTCAATTCTGGCTCAGAGTTGACCAAACAAGCACCAGAAATTATTAAGGAGGAACAGCAGCGAGATAATCCCGAATCTCCCATACCCGTTACCCCAACTCGGATTCGCTTCAATGGAAAGGAAGCTTTGGCTTTTCAGGTGATCAAAGGGGGTGATGCTAATACCTTAGATGTGGTTAGTCGGGTAGAGGAAGCGGTGCAAAGACTACAAGGTAGTTTGCCAGAGGTGCAGTTAGTCTTAGCAGTGACTCAAGCTAACTATATCCGGGAAGCGACTCAATCTACTATTGATGGTTTATTACTGGCAATTGTTCTGGCAGTGTTGGTAATTTTTACTTTCTTGCGTAACTGGCGTGCTACCCTAATTACTGCCTTGGCAATTCCAATTTCCCTGCTCGGAACCGCTATCGTGATGGCTATCTATGGGTTCAATCTCGAAACCATTACTCTACTAGCTTTGGCTCTGGTAATTGGGATTATCATTGATGATGCCATTGTAGAAGTCGAGAATATTTCTCGGCACCTGGAGGCTGGGGAGTCTCCTCGACAAGCTGCTCTTTCTGCTACTAATGAAATTGGTCTGACGGTTTCTGCTTCTACTTTGACCATTGTGGCGGTATTTCTACCGGTTGGTTTAATGGGTGGTAACTTAGGACAGTTCTTTAAACCTTTTGGTCTGACGGTTTCGGCAGCAGTTCTTACCTCTTTGTTGGTTGCTCGGACCTTGTGCCCAGTTCTTGCGGTTTATTGGCTTAAACCTAGGCAGGGGAGCAGGGAACAGGGAATAGGGAACAGGGAACAGGTAACAGGTAGAAGGGAGCAGGGAACAGGGAACAGGGCAAGATTATCGAGAGTAGTTTTCGACTTTTGGTTGAGGTTTAATCCCAACTACCGTGATTTGCTGCGCTGGTCCCTGGGGCATCGGAAATTTGTAGTGGGATTAGCGGTATTGAGCTTTGTGGCTGGGATTTCCCTGATTCCCCTAATTCCTCAGGGGTTTATTCCTACCCTAGACCGAGGGGAATTTATGATTACCTATACGGCACCGTTGCCTCAGATGCCTAGTGCCTCTCAATTTGGTGATTTAATTGATAAGATTCTGAATTTGGGAGGGTTTGATTCTAACAGTGAAGAGTCAAAGTCATTGTCATTAAGTAATTCAAATACTAATTCAGATACTAATTCAGACCTTAGGGAGCAGCTAAAACCACAACTCTCAAAACCAAAACTATCAAAGTCAGGGTTTAATGGTCTATTTCCGATTAAAAGTGGGATGCAATTGCTACTCAAGCAATCTGAGCAGGTGGCTAAGCAGTTAGAAGAGGCGGTGCTGGCTTTCCCTGAAGTGGAATCGGTATATACGGTTGTGGGGGTACAGGGTGATCCGAACAAAGGTAACCTTCAGGTCAAACTTAAAGGTAATCGCCAATATACTACGGCTCAGGTTCAGGAAAAAATGCGGGCTGCTTTGCCGAAGATTTCTGGTGTAACGAATAGTGTTGAAGATATTCAGTTTATTGAACTACCTACTCAAAAACCGGTTCAAGTTGCTTTATTGGGTGATGATTTAGAGGTGTTAGGCAATACTGCTGCGGATCTCAAAACTCGGATTGAGAGACTACCAGGATTAGTGGATGTAGAGGCAACAGGTCAGAATAATCGAAGCAATAGGATTACTGAGATTGAGCATGTTAATGGTCAGCGAGGGGTTTATGTTCGTGCTAGCCTTAACCAGGGTCACAGGTTGGGAGATGCGACTGAGGAGGTGGTAAAGGTTGCCAAAATGGTTTTACCGGATGGTGTGAGGTTACAACTGTGGGGGGATTCGGCTCTGAGTAGTCATGTGCTGGGGAGTTTTGCTGGCACCTTGACCTTGTCTGTTACCTGTATGCTGTTAGTGCTAATTTTGCCTTTTGGTCGATTGTTAGAACCGATGGTGGTGGGCTTGTCTTTGCCTTTATCTATTGTGGGAGCAATGCTAGCACTTCTGATCACCCAAAGTGATTTTGGCATGATTTCCCTGATTGGTCTAATTTTTTTACTGGGACTACTTGACAAAAATGCGCTTTTGCTCATGGATTATGTTAACCAACTTCGTCGAGCTGGGTTAAGTCGCACTGAGGCAATTCTGGAAACGGGAGTGGTGCGTTTGCGACCGATTATAATGACTACTGCTTCGACAATTTTGGGAATGTTGCCCTTGGCATTGGGATTTGGCGCAGGAGCAGAATTGCGACAACCGATGGCTGTGGCAATTATTGGTGGATTGCTTACGTCTACGTTATTGAGTTTGATTGTTGTACCAGTATTGTATACCCTGCTGGAAGATTGCTGGCTAGGATTATTTTCTGGTATAGCGCTACGCGCAAGTCAGAAGTCAGAAGTCAGAAGTCAGAAGTAAGCTATGACTAAGTTTCGGAGTTTAGGAATGTCAAACACCTTAATTGGTAGTGCTATAAGCAATAAGAAATTGGGAAACAGAGGAGCGTGCGTCAATGGCAATCAAAGCTTTCGTCACTGGAGGAACAGGATTTATCGGTGCTCATGTTGTGCGATCGCTACTTGAAGCAGGATACTCCGTGCGAGCTCTGGTGCGCCCTACTAGCCAACTCGATAACCTCCAGGGTCTAGATATAGAAGTCGTTATCGGTGACTTGAACGATCCAGGCTTGTGCCAACTGATGCAGGGATGTCAGGTATTATTTCATGTCGCTGCCCATTATTCCCTGTGGCAAGCGGATCGAGATTTACTCTATCGTAACAATGTCGAGGGAAGCCGTAATGTGCTACAAAGTGCTGGTAAAGCTGGGATTGAACGCACTGTTTACACCAGTTCAGTAGCGGCTATTGGTGTGGGTAAACCTGGGGAAATTGTGGATGAAACCCATCAGAGTCCTGTCGAGAAATTGGTGGGTGACTATAAAAAATCTAAGTTTTTTGCTGAAGCTGAAGCGATCAAGGCAGCTAAATCTGGTCTTGATGTGGTGATTGTTAATCCTAGCGCTCCCATTGGTCCGATGGATATTAAGCCAACTCCTACGGGAGAAATTATTGTGCGCTTCCTACAGCAGAAAATGCCATTTTATTTGGATACTGGATTAAATTTTATTGATGTGCGGGATGTGGCTCAGGGTCACCTGTTGGCGTTGGACCGGGGGAAAAAAGGCGATCGCTATATTTTAGGTAACCAAAATCTATCTTTCAAATCCTTATTGGAGCAACTTGCAGAAATTACTGGATTGAGTGCGCCTCAAAAAACTGTTCCGGTCTGGCTACCGCTGAGTATGGCTTGGATTGATGAGTGCGTGTTGACTGCTTTTGGGAAAACCCCTTCTATACCGCTCAATGGGGTGCGGATGGCACAACACCCGATGTATTACGATGCCTCGAAAGCAGTTAGAGAGTTAGGGTTACCCCAATCTTCCATTAGGAAAGCCCTCAAGGATGCTGTTGATTGGTTTAGCTAAGGGAACAGGGAACAGGGAACAGGGAGCAGCGGATCCCCCCTAACCCCCCTTAGTAAGGGGGGAAGGGAACAGCGGATCACCGGAACAGGGAACAGAAAGACTTTTGGCAGCTTTAAAAAAGTTAATACAGTTCCGTTTATTTATCTATCGGTACTTACCGCTGGCTCCAGTAAATAGGGAAACTGACAACTGTCGCGAAGTCTAGGATTTTAAGCAATTCACCAACAGTATTATAAATTTATTGGCGAGGCTGATCATAGTTAAAGCTTTGGGGTAATCATGATTACCCTCAATGATTAGCGTTAATTATATGGTGTGAGGACAATTATGGCAATTCAATTACAACAAGCTCTTGATGTCGGAAAGTATATTGTGACCCAGCGTCTTTTGGGTCGTAAACGCTTTCCCCTGGTGCTGATGTTGGAACCTCTGTTCCGCTGTAATCTAGCTTGTTCCGGTTGTGGCAAAATCCAGCATCCTACGGAAATACTCAAGAGCCAGCTGACTCCTGAAGAGTGCTTTGCTGCGGTGAAAGAGTGTGGTGTTCCTGTGGTTTCTATTCCGGGGGGAGAACCTTTGCTTCATCCACAAATTGACGAAATTGTCAAGGGGTTGGTGGCATGGCGAAAGTATGTCTATCTCTGTACCAATGGGTTGTTGTTAGAGAAGTGTCTGGATAAGTTCCAACCTTCCCCTTACCTGACTTTCAGCGTTCACTTGGATGGCTTACGGGAACGGCATGATCAGTGTGTGGACCGTCAAGGGGTATTTGATAAGGTGGTGCAGGCAATTCGGG
Organism: Moorena sp. SIO3I6; assembly: GCF_010672095.1. NCBI lineage: Bacteria > Bacillati > Cyanobacteriota > Cyanophyceae > Coleofasciculales > Coleofasciculaceae > Moorena > Moorena sp. SIO3I6. The sequence goes on from NZ_JAAHHU010000177.1 coordinate 9,072, forward strand.
CGGCTAAAGCTAGGGGATTTCGTGTGACTACTAACACGACGGTGTTTGAGGGAACTGATCCTAAGGAAATCCAGGAGTTCTTTGATTTCCTGGCCATGTTGGGTATTGACGGCATGATGGTTTCTCCTGGATATAGTTATGAATGGGCACCCGATCAGGAGCATTTCCTGAAGCGGGAACAGACTAAGGCGATGTTCCGGGAAATTTTAGCGCCTTTCAAGGCCGGGAAGAAAACCTGGAATTTTAACCATAATCCTTTATTTTTGGATTTCCTGATCGGGGAGAAAGATTACGAGTGTACCCCTTGGGGAAGTCCTAGTTACAGTGTTTTGGGGTGGCAAAAGCCTTGCTATTTGTTAAATGAAGGGCATTATGCCACTTTTAAGGAATTGCTGGAGGAAACGAATTGGGATCAGTATGGTCGCGCTAGTGGTAATCCTAAGTGTGCCGATTGTATGGTCCATTGTGGGTATGAGCCGACGGCGGCTGTGGATGCGTTTCAGCCCCAGAATATGGTTCGTGCTATGGGTAGTGTGTTAGGAGGAGTGTGAACCTGACCAATTTCCGAGACCATAAAGCTGGCGCTAGTTCCTAGGTCTAAGTGGTGATGGATTGGAAAGCCTGGCAGGATCGGCAAGGTCAACTTGAGCAACCTAAATGCGATCGCATTAATCTGAGCTTTCTGATTCTTGATTAAAATGACCTTGACATCAAGCTCAAGGTCATTATTTCAAATGAATTGTGATAATTTTTGTTCCCTGTTCCCTGCTCCCTGTTCCCTGCTCCCTGTTCCCTTTGCTATTTAATGTGAAAGGCAAACCTTGAGAATTAGGCAATAGAAAGATCAAGTATAGTCCGTGCTCGATCTCTTATCTCAGTTCTGCGCTGAATTGGTATGGCAAAGTAGTTAGTTGTTCGTCTAGGATAATAATGGGACTCAATGAAGCATTCTTGACTTAATCCAGGCCCATTGTGTGCAACTCTATTAGGTACGAACAATTCATAACCATAATCATTTAACCAGGACACTATATCTGCTTTTGTAGATTTCCAATCATCCTCTTGGGATGGGGCACTTTCAAACATTATCACTGGACTATTTTTGGTAATGATAGTCTCACTTCCGCGAATAACGTCTAATTCAGCACCTTCCACATCAATCTTGATCACGTCAATGTCATCTGATGATACCAGGCTGTCTAAACGTACGATTGGAACTTTTATTTCAACTGAAATTGATTTTTTATCTTCGCTAGGTTGCCTTAGGGAGCTATAGCCAGATTCTCTGGTATTTATATAGAAAGATACTTCTCCTTCTGTGTTGCCAACCGCATAGTTATGTACTTCTACGTCAGGAAACTTACTACGAAGTTTCCTGGCTTTATCGGGTATCGCCTCCACAGCAATAACTTTTATACTTGCATCGTAATCAGATACTAAAGCTATAATTGAACCAATATGTGCCCCAACATCAATAAAAGTCTTGTTGTGATCACATAATTGAGTGACCAAACGTGTAGCGATCTGATCGTTAATTATAGTTCCTAAACTTTCCGATTTAGTGACTGCCCCTTTTACCCTATCTATT
>NZ_JAAHHU010001770.1:0-1007 GCF_010672095.1 Moorena sp. SIO3I6
GACATAGAACACAACTCTCCTGATTTAGATAACTCTTCCAGATAGCTCAACTCCTTAGTTATCAGAGTTGATAGCCTCTCAAACACCATCCCCAGACGCACAGGTGACCTGAAAGTTCCCAGGTTTTAAAAAAAAAGATCGGTAGAGGTAGGCGAGTCAGATCAAGTCCGGTTAATCAGTTACAAAAGGGAATAGGGAATCGGGAATCGGGAATCGGGTAAGCTATCAGCTATCAGCTATCAGCTATCAGCTTAAGCGCTACGCGCACGCTGCGCGAACAGCTATCAGCGTCGAAGTCTGTGCCAAGCTGTTCGGGTAGGGAAAAAATCCTGTGTCTTTTATTAAGAAGATTTGTAACTTTAGCCAGATTGGCGAGACAACGTTATGCTATAGGGTTTCTATTTATAGTAGAAACGGTTGGATAAAGTTTATGTTTTTAGAAAGTGTAATCCTTTTCTTTAAGCGCTTAGCTGCTGATAAAAATTTCCGTAGCCAGCTTGAAGATGCTGCAAATCCAGAAGACTACCAAACTATGGTGCGAGATGCTGGCTACGATTTCACACCAGAAGACTTGGAAACTACCACAGCTAAAATTCTTGATGAAAATAAGCTTAGAGATTTAGACGATAATTTCAAGAATCTCACTGAAGAAGACCTAGAAGTACTTGTTGGTGGCGTGTTTAGAGGCTACTGTGGTTGGCCATGGCGACCTATACATCCCATCCGTCCACCCATACAAAAGCCACCTATAGAAAAGCCACCGATTGAGATTCAGCCCCTCTATGGAGCAGTGATATCGCCACCGATCGAGGTTGGACCGAAACCTCCTCAAGCGATCGCATTGTATGGCGCTATCATGCCTCGTGATTAAATTGTTTATATTTCAACAGACGTGAACACAGACAATATTTCATAGTCTACGGAGTCGGGAGTAGGGAGTCGGGAATCGGGAATCGGGAATCGGGAATCGGGAATCGGGTGTCGGGTGTCGGGGTAAGAAAATTGAA
>NZ_JAAHHU010001771.1:0-1007 GCF_010672095.1 Moorena sp. SIO3I6
TCATGAATTTTTATATTGCTAATAATGCTGTGATCGTTCCAGTTGCTGGTGACTCCAGCCAAGATGATGCTCCCCTTGCTATTCTGCGTGAGGTTTTCCCTGGGCGGAAGGTTGTTGGTGTAAATAGTCTGATGCTGGCTGAAGGTGGAGGAGGAGTTCATTGTATTACCCAACAGGTACCTGTGGCTAAGTAAGCATAGAGCCGTCAGCAGTCAGCAGTCAGTAAATTTTGGGGCAGGAAACAGGCAAGATGCCTGTTCCACCAAGATGCCCGTTTTACACAAATAAATATTTAAGCAAAATTTAACAAATAGTCTGTGATTTGATAACAGTTTTATATTACTAATTCCTAGATAATTTTATTGATAATCTGCTCAAACTACAGGTTATTAACTTCAGCCTTTCAGGATGCCATGGAATTCACCAGCCTCGAATCTTTTTCTCAATTCCTGGCGCTGAATTTTGCCGATCGCTGTTTTCGGAATTGTCTCTTTGGGAACGGGAATCAGGTAATCTGGATTTAACCCAATCCTGTTCACAACGGTTTTTCGAATTTTCTTGATCAGTGGGTTTAAGGAATTATCGTCAGTGTCAGTAGCACTGAAAAAGATTGCCAATCTATCAGTATTGTCCCCAATTATCCGAACATAATCTCACCCACCACCAGGTCAAACAGCTTACATGACATACACCCACAAACTCAGACAGGGGTTAAATTTCATCGGGATTAATACCCATCTGTCGTAACCGTTCTGCTAATTGTTCAGCTCGTTGTTGAGCCAGTTCAGCTCGTTGGTGTTCCTGTTCAGCTCGTTGTTGAGCCAGTTCAGCTCGTTGGTGTTCCTGTTCAGCTCGTTGTTGAGCCAGTTCCTTCTCTTGACGTTCCTGTTCAGCTCGAAGACGTTCAAGTTCAGCGTCAGTGGGAATCCAATTCCCCTGTTGATCATACCAACGTAGCCACAACCGATTCAATCCCCGATATTCCCCAAACCATAGTCCTAAACCCA
>NZ_JAAHHU010001772.1:0-1006 GCF_010672095.1 Moorena sp. SIO3I6
GAGTCCCTTTTATGGTTAAAGACGCGCGCCTTAGACAGGGTAGCCTTTATGGTCGGCAGGCTATGCAGATGCATGGTTAAAACTTTTTGATTAAGGCTACCCTGTCTGAGGGAACTCCCTCCACAGGCTATGCAGATGCATGGTTAAAACTTTTTGATTAAGGCGACCCTCTCCTTACGGTAACTTCAAGACCTAAGAGGACGTGGTATTCTTTTCCCTCTCAAACTCTCCAACTCTGATAAGGCTAGCACATTTTATACAATTCATTCAACCAAGATACATTAACAGTGTTTATACCCTCACCAGCATAAGACCTATCAGTTGCCTGACTCAGTCAGTAATATTTGGCGAAAGGCTTGCCTGGTTTCGGGCTTCAAATAATTCTGTTGTAAGGTTTGCCACTGTTGCCATGATTTGTAGCGGTTGGCCTGTAGTAACTCAGCCAACTGGGGAGCCTTATGTTTTAGGTCCGAGTGAAAGACAGAGTTTAAGAATTCGTCTAAAACCATACTGTCCTGAATATCACCTAAGATGCCTTGAATTTGCTTCATATCTTCCACATAGTCCTTATAGGTAGGACTATATAGTTCAGTAAATAGGTTCATTTGGTAACGCACCCGCTTGGCTTGCTTGCGTAGATCGTGAATCACTGACCCACGAATGGCTAGCAGGGATTCAACTGCTGCTGGTTTCAGCTGCTTGGGAGTTTGGCTACCAGTATCCTGAAGATCAACGCCCACTAGCCAAGCCGGGTGGAGTAACAGGCTGCTGACAATGGGTAAGAGTAAATCAGGTAATACCGCAGCCGCTGGCATCTGAGCAATTTCTTTATAGGTGGGTTTTTTGAGCCACCGTTTTAAGGTTTGCTTAAGCTTTTGATGTGGCTTACCTTGCAGAGCTTCCCGAACTTGTGTTAAAGCTTTGCACCGCTTTTTTTCCAAGTAAACGTAAGCTTGCTTCAATGCTTTCCGTTCTTTGGTGGGTAACTTGGGTTGGTAACCTTTGT
>NZ_JAAHHU010001773.1:0-1006 GCF_010672095.1 Moorena sp. SIO3I6
TGTAAAGGTTCTGTTATTGACAAAGGGTTTTCTTTAGGAGTGATTCAAAGACAGAGTTCATCAGACAGTCTCTCAACCGTTGCTTACTTTCCTGTTGGGCAGGGTAAAAAGATCAAACCTGGTATGAAAATCTATGTTACACCTGATACAGTTCGCCGAGAAAAATTTGGTAGTATTATTGGTACTGTCTCGGAAGTATCTCCTTTTCCTATTACTCAACAAGGAGCAACTAAACTGATAGGAAACTCTACAATAGCTGAAAATTTGGCATCTAAAGTCAGACCTGTTATTGAAATCCATGGGAAGTTACAGGCTGACTCCTCGACTCCTAGTGGTTATGCTTGGTCTTCTTCTCAAGGACCGTCGTTGACAGTGACTTCAGGAACCACTGTAACAGTACAAGTCACCATTGAAGAGCAAACCCCCATTACCTTAGTTTTACCAATCTTGCGACAATTGACTGGGATTTATAGCGGTTTGCGCTTAAATAGAGTATAGCGCTTTTTTGTCTGGTGAGGTACAAATTTTTGGGTTTTAGGGAACAGGGAACAGGGAACAGGGAATAGGGAACAGGGAACAGGGAACAGGGAACAGGGAACAGGGAACAGGAAAAAAATCCTGTGTACCTCATTATGCTAAAAACCGCTATATAATTATTATAGCAATTATCATAGCTATGATAATTGCTATAGGTAGACTTATGTTAAGGAGAATCCTATAGATAAAAAGGCTAAAACATAAACGATTTTTTTGAAAATTTAAATCATCAGCTAAATCAGATATATTTACCTGTGTTTAAGGGAGTGCCAATTTGGATATATTTGTAATTTCCATGAGGCTCTTGGAATAGTTATCAGTAACAGTTCTTGATCACAAGATAAATCAAATATTTTTTATATAAAACTGTAAAATTTTGTGAAGACATTTATTCTTCATCTTTAATCTTTACTAATGTAATTACTAGTTGACATAAACTCTTTAAGAAAATTGTGTATAAAAACACTGA
>NZ_JAAHHU010001774.1:0-1004 GCF_010672095.1 Moorena sp. SIO3I6
AGCAAACTTAACCTGCTCTGATCTGATTGGCCAAAGGCCACGCTACAAAACCAGACCAAAACCAAGGTCCCCGGGGGGGAAACCCCCCCAGAAATTTAAGGTGTTATGGCAACAACCAATACTTGGTTATTGTAGTGATCACTTCCCCTGGAACATCAGTCGGTTCCAGAGGGGTCCACTCCGCAATCTCTGCATAGCCTAGGGCGTAAAGCATCTGCATACTATAGATGACTGATTCACGAGAACCTTTGAGAGTGTGCTGAGCAGGTTGTTTCTTGAAGTTTTGGCTGAATTTTGTTGACATAAATAAGAATTGAATTTCGCTTTACAATGATTATTGTAATGATTATATTTTTAATTGTCAAGGGTTTTTAAAAAGTTTTTTTTGGGAGTTTTAGGGTTAATAAAAAACTAAGTGTTCCCTTCGCCACGGGTCGCATCTGTAGAATAGGCATCTTGCCTGTTTGCGGATCTTTTGGTGCGGGCAAGATGCCCACTCTACTCCTATTCATTCAAAGACTGACGCAACGCCCATTGATCCGTCAGCTTTTTATCGTTTTTATCAGCTCCACTAGTTTTATAGACATAACTGTTTTAGTTGACTCCCTAAATTAGAGATCTAGCAATTCTCTTTCCCATCAGGTATAATCTGATCCCCCTAAATCCCCCTTAAAAAGGGGGACTTTGAACTTGATAAGCGTACCTCATATGAGGGACAAAGTGATCCCCCTAAATCCCCCTTAAAAAGGGGGACTTTGAGCTTGATAAGCGTACCTCATAAATACAATAAACGCTATAAATCGTTTTTCCTAGCGATCAGGTACACAAGATTGTTTCCCGACTCCCGACTCCCGACTCCCGACTCCCTGCTCCCTGTTCCCTAAAACCTACGACTTTTTACCTAAGCTAATTTGCTATAACTACATATAACTTTATGACAAAAAAGGTTTACTTATGACATCAATAAATTAGGCAAAAACTCAACAAACTCAATTAATATAAGT
>NZ_JAAHHU010001775.1:0-1004 GCF_010672095.1 Moorena sp. SIO3I6
CTAAGTTATAGCCACCTGTTTTCAAATCTCTAAACATTTGCTCAATATTAAACCGTTTTTTATAAGCAGCAATTGCCAAGTCTAACGACTTTAAATTTGTGAGAATAAACCAGGGGTCTTTTGGGGCAAATCCTGAACCCTTTTTTTTCCATTTTGCGGCCAAATTAAAACGGGGTAATCCCTTAGTTTTCGTTACTTTGATTTCTTTAAAAAATCACGAAGTTCCTGGGACTAATTCTCAAGAATCTAACTCTGTCCAAATTTGTTTTTCAATTTCAATAAATTCAGTTTTTTTAAGACGTAGACAAAAGTCTGTATCCTTTTGTGACAACCAGTTTGCCAGCCTCAGAGATGAAACCTTAGACAGTTGAGCCTTTATAGCGGCAGGCTATGCAGAAAAGGGTTAAAACTCGTGGAATAAGGCTCAACTGTCTTACGGTAACTTCAAAACAGAACAAAATTCTCTATCTCCCAATAGGCAGATTCTATAATCTTTAAAAATCGGCATTATTTTTGATATATGAGTTGTTTGTTCCTTAAAATTACTACTGCCTAATTTTGGCATCAAAGTCAAGGAAATTGGAAAAGCTCTTTTGTCCCAAATCAGGCGAGTTACTAAAAGGTTTATTTTACCCCAATTTGTCCGATCAATTGCTATATAAACGAGGTCATTTTTTTCGGCGTTCGCCGACGCTACGCGAACAAAATATGTTTCTAGCAAATTAGAGAGAATAGGAAACCAAATAGTTTCAAAATTTTTGGCAAAGATAAAAAGCGCTGTCGTCTTTTTCTTCTACTTTCAAACTTTATTCCAAGAGGTAAAGCATTGGCTAATTTTTCCAGGCTAACTCTTTTAATTGATTGTAGTAGAATAACTACAATATTTGCTAAAATATAATTACGATCCTTTAGTTTAAATTTTAGATGGTTTTGATCTAATAAGGGTAACATTTTCAACAGATAGGTCTTATTGACAATGAAAGACCTATCTTTTTCTACCACAG
>NZ_JAAHHU010001776.1:0-1004 GCF_010672095.1 Moorena sp. SIO3I6
TTGGAATTATGGTGACTTATGCTAGCTACACAAACTCAGAGGATGACATTGCTAAAGATATCTTGGGTCTCAAAGTTACAACCTGACTTAATCCTTGGTGGCTCCATCTTAGGCCTGACACCAGATATTATCCAGCAATATCAGCTCTCAGGTCTAGTGTTGGATGTTGACCAGACTTTAATACCAGTGACCAAATCCCGTGTTTCTCGGGAAATTGAACGGTGGGTAGAGCAAACTAGAGCGATGGTTTCCCTGTGGCTGGTCAGTAATAATCTCAGTGAACATCGCATTAGCCGTATTGCTTCCTCCCTAGATTTGCCTTACATATATGGAGCTCGCAAACCTTCGCGACGCAAGCTGAAAATAGCTGTAGATGCTATGAACCTACCTATAGACCAAGTGGCCATGGTAGGCGATCGCTTATTCACTGATGTCTTAGCTGGGAATCGACTGGGAATGTTCACCATTCTTGTAGAGCCCATACGAGACCAAGCTATGAGTAAGTCTTTATACCCAATGCGTGATTTAGAAGTGTGGTTCTCTCAAGCCTTAGGGGTTTCCTTGACCACCATGCAACAAAACTTCAACAAACCTGACAAATCAAAATAAACTGAAATATAAAGAAAATATTATAAAAATTACTAAACCAAAATTTGTCTGACACAATAGTTAACAGTTGGAAAGAGGGTCAGCTTATATAAAGACCCTAAATATGACCAACCTTTTAAATGGGGTCAGCTTATATAAAGACCCTAGATATAACAAACGCTTATAACTAATAGACAGCCCAGCCTTGAGGTAATCAGGAGCTGGGCTGTCTATGATTTGGCATTACGTTACTGAGCTGGTGCGCCAAGCTAAACCCCACGTTAAAATTCAAGAAACATTACTTAATACTCTAACGCCAAGCATGAGCGCAAACGTTGAAATCTACACCTGGAGCACTTGCCCCTTCTGTATCCGTGCTAAAGGTCTACTAAACAAGAAGGGAGTTGAATTTACTG
>NZ_JAAHHU010001777.1:0-1003 GCF_010672095.1 Moorena sp. SIO3I6
AGAGTTGGTTGCAAAATTTAGCCAGGCGGTGTCGCCATATAATTTGTCAAGATGAATTTAGAGACGATCGACTTGCTGGAGTAACTACTGCGTTGGTTGCATCTCTAGCTGCATCTGGTAATTTGCCTCTGGCATTGGCGACTCCAGTAGCTATTTATATAGTTAAGATTGGAGTCAAAAGTTTCTGCAATGAAGAGGAAATAATAAACCCTAAATATTATCCATTAGCACAAGAATTGATTGCCGATAATCAAGGTAATATCCAGAAAGTATTAATTGATTTTCAGGACTATAAACGTTTAATTGAAAGCTTTGAAGATGAAGGACTATATCGTGCTATGATGGAAGTTAAAGATGAAACACCTTTAAGTTTGGAAGAAGCATTAGCAGAACTCGACAAAGAATGAAAACTGAATATCTTCCAACCTTGTCTTGATGCAGTCGCTCATGGGGGAAACCCCCAAGACCGCGCTGCATCGCTTATTAAAGATATTAAATCTCTGAAAAGCACCCCTTTTTATAATACGATTAAAAAGTTTACCTTTCAGGATATTATTTCCTGTCAAAATCTTAGGGATATCAAAAACATCAAAAAATTAAAAGGAGAAGATAATGCCTATCGAATTCGTGTAGGGGATTATAGAATTGGATTTTTCCTAAAAGGGGATACTATCATATTCTCCCGTGTTCTCCATAGACGAGAATTTTATCGTTATTTTCCTTAAAGCAATCTAAAATAGCAAAGGTAACAGGAATGCCGCCGACATAAAATTAATAGCGTTGCCTAAATGTGGGATGATTTTAATAGCTTTGTGGAATGGGCATCTTGCCTGTTCCTACTCTGATGGTGGAATGGGCATCTTGCCTGTTCCCACTCTGATGGTGGAATGGGCATCTTGCCTGTTCCCACTCTTATCATTATCGGGGAGAAAAATTAGTGGACAGCCGAAAATACGCCCCAGCAACCCAGCGCAACCGGGAAGCAATTTTACAAGTACTTTTA
>NZ_JAAHHU010001778.1:0-1003 GCF_010672095.1 Moorena sp. SIO3I6
TCCCCAGTGAACCTCTTCACTGATTTCGACTTCATTGGCTAGTAATTCATCTAGGGTATATTCTCTGGGGGGCAGATGGGTTGCTCGAGCTTTTGTTCATAGACATCAACAGCAATGATGACAAGCTACGAAAGATATTATTTTTGTGTTTATCTAGTAATGAAAGTTTTAAATAGTTAAGTAGATAAGGCTCTTCCGTACTTGTTATGCTAAATAAACACTTTGCCAAAGGGAGCAGGAAGCAGGGAGCAGGGAGCAGAATAAAGAGGCCGTATTCAGAACATTTTGTTAGTTAAAGATCCTCATAACCCTTGTAGAGTAACCTTTATAAGTTTATGAACTTAAAATTTAGCATAGCAGGGACTGAAGAACCGTATATAATAGTTTTATATTGAACAATAAAACTATGTTATTTTTAAACTGTTTGATTTGATTTATTTAAAATTAAAAATAATTACTATTAGAGTAGTATCATTTTGTTGTTTATAAAAAAAATGACTGTTTTTAAAATCTATAATTGGTATTTATACTGCTATAATTCAGAGTTATATCAAAGCTGGGAATCTCAAAAAAATCTAGATTTTTAAAAAACCTTAACAATACCATCACTACGAGCTTTTTTTAAAGCTCAGATCGAAATATGTTAACTAATGAAACCAAGGAAATGTAAAAATTCGTGAGTTTAAAGGTTTATAACCACGATTATGCTAATGTGACATCCTCCCGACGCTGACCCTACGGGTACAGCGCGGGCTTCCAAACCTCACAGTTTGGCATTCCTAGTTTTTCTCTTGGGAGGTTTTGCCTCTGACCTAGACGGAGGAAACTCCGTCCCCGGCAGACCGACTGCATAGGCGTTTTCTCTTCCGCAGAGTCCCTGCGTACTAATGAGTTCTAGACCACGCAATCTGATTACTTCCGATGCTGCATGATCTCGATCTGTTTCATATCCACAAACATCACACTTATGCACTCGTTCGGAAAGTTTTTTCTTTCCCGTGTG
>NZ_JAAHHU010001779.1:0-1003 GCF_010672095.1 Moorena sp. SIO3I6
TTGAACTCAAACAGGTATCCCAGCAATTTGGCCAGTTTCGGGCATTGACTAACCTTAACCTCAAGATTTATCCTGGGGAACGAGTTGCCCTAGTGGGGGCGAGTGGTGCAGGTAAAAGTACCTTGATCCGCCTGCTCAATGGCATTTTACTCCCCAGTCAAGGAGAAGTCTGGGTCTTAGGTCGTAATCTAGCTAGAATCTCCCCGCGCCAATTGCGTCAGGTACAGCGTCGCCTTGGCACCGTTTACCAACAGTTCAATCTAGTCAATAACCTCCGGGTGATTCATAACGTTAATGCGGGTCATTTAGGACGCTGGTCATTGATGAAAGCTCTTGTTTCTTTATTGTTTCCCCAAGAGGTAGACACTGCTCTCAAGGCTTTAGCTCAGGTAGGAATTCCCGAAAAGCTTTATGCACCAACCGAGGAACTGTCTGGAGGACAGCAACAACGGGTTGCCTTAGCTAGAGTGCTGGTGCAAAATCCTGACGTGATTCTTGCTGATGAACCGATTTCTAACCTGGACAGGCAAATGAGTCGGGAAATTATGGATTTGCTAAAGGAGATAAGTGAAACCGGGGGAAAGACATTAGTAACTAGTCTGCATTCTATCGAATTCGCCTGCAGTCATTGCGATCGCTTGGTGGGATTGCAACGGGGAAAGATTGTCTTTGATGTTCCTCCAGGGGTTTTGTCTCAGAGCATGATCGACAAATTATATGCTACAGAGACTGATCTGATGAATGTATAGTTTAAAATTTTTAGGAACCTTTCCGTCTCAAATCCTATAGCACTTGGAGTAAATATTAAAACACATTAGAGGTCTATAAATCATCTTTAATCGACTCAACTGAATCAAACTAAACGTTCCAAAAATGATGAGTTAAACTTGACTTTAATCAACGATATTACCGTGACCAAAGTAGTTCTATTAATTTTATAAATTTTGACTACAGTAAAGCTAAGTTATTACATATTTACACTACAGATCGAAAAAACACACGT
>NZ_JAAHHU010000178.1:0-10523 GCF_010672095.1 Moorena sp. SIO3I6
GGCTTTAGCTATAATCCCCACTCGTGTTTTAGGACTTCTTTGTACATTGTTTCACGCATCATCATTTGCTCATAGAGTTTGATTAGGAATTCCTGAGCTTGCTCACGGCTCATTTTCTGGACCTGAGTTTCAAAGGACCGCAGGTTAAATTTTTGTTCCAGGGAAAGTTCTACGGGTTTAGACATAGTTGAGCTCCTTAAAAACTAATCATGGGTTTTGGCTGGCTACAGCAGCCCTAGTTTTGATCAGGCTAGGTATCGGTAAATGTATCAACCGTTAACCTATCTGACCTTTCATGAAGAATCGTAACAATTATTTGACAAAATGACCAGGTTTTGGTCCATTATGACGTTAGATATGACCTAGACTATTTCTAGCAAGTTCCCTGGCTAGGATTGATGCTGTCGAATTCGGTATAGCAGAAGTCAGAAGTCATACCGAGTTGCATTCAAAGAGAGTAGATTAGTTGGATAGGGAGATGGGGAGATAGGGAGATGGGGAGATAGGGAGATAGGGAGATGGGGAGATAGGGAGATGGAGAGATTCGCGGAAGAGAAAGTTGTACCTTTGACCGCAACTTAGTATCAGAAGTCAGCTAGACTCACGTTTCGGAGTTTATGAATGATAGTGCTATATAATTACTTCTTATACTCGATAAAACACAATAGGTGCGCGCCTCGTGGCGAGTAAATCGCCCTTGGGTCGCACCTGTAGAATAGGCATCTTGCCGTGGAATCGGCATCAGGCGTGGAACTGGCATCAGGCGTAGAACTGGCATCAGGCGTAGAACTGGCATCAGGCGTAGAACTGGCATCAGGCGTAGAACTGGCATCAGGCGTAGAACTGGCATCAGGCGTAGAACTGGCATCTTGCCAGTTTCCTCCTTATTTTCGGGCGGGCAGGATGCCCACTCTACTGATATTCATTCAAAGACTGACGCAACGCCGATAAGACAACCAGCACCCTACCGGTATAGTATTTAATTGACTATATTGTAATGAATACAGTTGAGTCAGTGGCTTCGTCGATGGGATTGGCCTTTGAGCCACGCTACGCTCAGGAAGCGAACGCATCCCCGAGATACAACCAGCACCCTAACGGAATAGTAGTTAATTAACTATAGTTGAGATCCCATTAGCTACTTGACCTAGACCCTAGACAGCTAACGATTCATCCTTAGTTACTTACCTGGTCAATGCTAGTTAATCCGGAATTACCTAGCTGCTAACAAACAAGCAATCCCTACAATACCGCTACAATAGGGATATGCCCAAATCTACTTCTTCTGACAACTCTCCCCCGGTCCCTGAGGATGACCCAATGGCAGCATCCCCGCTACTGATCCTAATTGATGGTCATTCTCTGGCTTTTCGCTCCTATTTTGCTTTTGCCAAAAGTCGTCAGGGTGGATTACGCACCAAAACGGGAATTCCGACCAGTGTCTGTTTTGGCTTCATTAAATCCTTGCTAGAGGTAATGGAGTCAGAAAACCCGAATGCGATCGCAATTGCTTTCGATACCAAAGAAGCCACCTTTCGCCAACAAGCCGATGCTAGTTATAAAGCCAATCGCACCGAAACACCAGAAGATTTCCTCCCAGATGTAAAGAATCTCCAGCAGTTACTACAAGGGTTAAGAATCCCAGTAATAACCTCTCCTGGTTATGAAGCTGATGATATATTAGCAACTTTAGCTCACCAAGCTACTGATCAAGGCTATCGGGTCAAAGTTGTATCTGGCGATCGCGATTTATTTCAACTCGTTGCTCCAGATAAAGGGATTACCGTTTTATATCTCAGTGGTGCCTTTGCGAGAGGGAGTGCTACAGTTGGCCCAACGGAATATGGCTTAGAAGAAGTAGAAGCAAAATTGGGAGTTTTACCCTCTCAAGTCGTAGATTATAAAGCCCTCTGTGGCGATCCATCCGATAATATTCCTGGAGTGAAGGGCATCGGAGCAAAGACTGCTGTTAAGTTACTCAAAGAATACCAAACCCTGGATAATATTTATGCTTCCCTTGATACTATTAAGGGTGCCGTTAAGAAAAAGCTGGAAGTAGGTAAGTTAGATGTAGAACATGCTCGCTATTTGGTTCAATTGCGATTTGATACTCCTATCGATATTGATTTAGAGCAGTGTCAGCTCCAAGGATTTGATCCTCAAGTGCTCAAACCGCTATTGGAGAAGTTAGAGTTAAAGTCATTTATCAGTCAAATAGATAAACTTCAGCAGCGTTTTGGTGGCGTAGTGCTAGAGGATATCCAAACTGATGCCCCAAATGATACTGATAGTGATACTGATAGTGATACTGATAGCAATACTGATAGCAATACTGATACTCAGGAAGATCAGGGTATTTCCTTTTTCAGTGCAGCGGAAACGGAAGAGTTTCAAGAGCAAGGGTCTAATACTGGTTCGATTCAACCACAAATTATCGATACTGTAGACAAGCTGACTCAATTAGTTGAACAGCTGAAATACTATACCGATGCTGGAAATCCTGTAGCTTGGGATACAGAAACTAGTGATTTGGAACCACGGGATGCTGAGTTGGTGGGGATTGGCTGTTGTTGGGGAAAAGAACTTACTGATGTTGCTTATATTCCTATCGGTCATAAAGATGGGACTAATTTAGATAAGGATATAGTCTTAGAATCCCTACGTCCAATTTTAGAAAGCTCAGATTATCCCAAAGTCTTACAAAATACGAAATTTGACCGACTAGTGTTCCGTTGTAACGGGATTAAGCTAGCAGGAGTGGTATTCGATACCATGCTAGCGAGTTATGTACTCAATCCCGAAACTAGCCATAAACTTAGTGACCTAGGGCTGCACTATTTAGGAATAGAAGCAAAAAGTTATGATGACTTAGTTCCGAAAGGGAAAACTATCGGAGATTTAGACATTCCCACGGTAGCCGATTACTGTGGGATGGATGCTTATACCACCTTCGGAATAGTTTCTAAATTGCGAGAAGAATTGGCGAAAATTCCAGCTCTGCAGGAATTGTTGCTAGATGTAGAGCAACCCCTCGAACCAGTATTAGCTGAGATGGAATACCAGGGGATTAGTATTGATAAGGATTATCTGGAACAGTTCTCTCAACAGCTGGAAAAGGATTTAGTGGCAATTAAACAGCAAGCCTATCAAGATGCTGGACAAGAATTTAATTTAGGTTCCCCTAAACAGCTGAGTCAGTTACTGTTTGAGAAACTAGGGTTAGATCGTAGGAAGTCTCGTAAAACCAAAACTGGTTACTCTACCGATGCTACTATCTTAGCTAAATTACAAGGAGACCATCCAGTAGTAGATGCTGTTTTGGAATACCGTAGTTTATCTAAATTGAAATCTACTTATGTGGATGCGTTACCAGCACTGATGCGTTCCGATACTAAACGAGTACATACGGATTTTAATCAGACCGTGACCACAACTGGTAGACTATCTTCATCTAGTCCTAATCTACAAAATATTCCTATCCGTACTGATTTTAGTCGCCAGATTCGGAAGGGTTTTATTCCAGAATCCGGTTGGCTGTTGGTATCCGCTGACTATTCCCAAATTGAGTTACGAATCCTAGCCCACTTGAGCCAAGAGCCAGTGCTAGTGGAGGCTTACCAAACTCAAGCCGATGTCCATACCTTGACAGCGCAAATGTTATTTGATAAAGAAGACATTACTGCTGAAGAGCGGCGCTTGGGTAAAATAATTAATTTTGGCGTAATTTACGGCATGGGAGCACAACGGTTTGCTCGGGAAGCTAAGGTATCGGCAGCTGAAGGAAAAGAATTTATTGATCGATTGAACCAACGCTATCCTCTAGTGTTTGCTTATTTAGAGGAAACCAAGAAAAAAGCGATCGCACAAGGCTATGTAGAAACTATACTCGGACGCCGTCGCTACTTTAGCTTTGGTGGTAACAGTCTTAGAAAGCTACAAGGTAAGCCTCTTGATCAGATTGATCTCGATCAACTTAAGGGTATCAATCCCTATGATGCTGGATCATTAAGAGCAGCAGCTAATTCCCCAATCCAAGGCTCTAGCGCTGATATAATCAAAATTGCTATGGTTAATTTGTATCAAGTGTTACAGAAATATCAGGCGCGGTTGCTATTACAAGTCCATGATGAATTAATCTTTGAAATTCCCCCTGATGAATGGGAAGAATTGCAGGTAAAAATTCGGGAAACTATGGAATCAGCAGTTAAGTTGACTGTTCCTTTAGTTGTGGAAATACATGCTGGGGAAAATTGGATGGAAGCGAAATAGGGTAATAGTGCGTAGGGTGCGTTAGGGGCGGACTTGTGGTTATTTTTATCCTCGCAGCCAGGGTTGGAATAGTCCGCACCGTAACGCACCACCGAGTCTAATTCAGAGTTGACACTACCCGGTCTAATGATGAAATCTTTACTGAATAAGGGTTTTGGAATTTAGAAGTGTTTGCCCTGCTTGTGGCTAGAGATACAAAACCATTCGCAAACCATCATCTACCTCCTCCTGTAAATAGTCTGGAAGTGAGCCGATGCGTTCAGTTAGAAATACTTTGTCAACTGTGAAAATCTGAGAAACATTAGCGACAGAATCTCTAGATAAGCCTGATACTTTGCTAGGCAACAATACGTTGCCTGGGGCTTCTGCTAGCTGAGTATTTGAGGTAATTATTACAACGATAACCGTATTTATAGGGCTCTGATTAAAAAGATCATCTTGAATTATCAACACAGGACGACGATATCCTGGTTCAGAACCTTTTGGGTCAGGCAGATTTGCCCACCAAATTTCCCCACGATACATTACCATTTATCATCAGGCAGAGACATGAACTGTATCTTTGCCATCACTGGATCTAGCTCAGAAGACTCTTTATAGTAGACTTCATTCAGCTTGTGTAAAATTTCATGGCGATTGTACTTTTTAAGATAAGCTTTTAATGCTTTTAGGTAGAGTTCACTACGTGACAAGCCCATCTCTTTAGCAAGGGCTTCTGCCTCTTCAAAAACTGAGTCTGGAAGTGAAATTGCGGTTTTCATAGTGACCTTAGGAATAAGACCTATTTCTTAATTATACTTTGGTTATACCAAGATTGCAATAGCTCCGCCTATTATGTATTTAAGTAGGTTATTTAAATTATAACTAGGTGGGTATAAATAAACGTTAAAACCTAAGCATTAAGCCCTCAGCCGTTGACCGTAGGCCACGCTACTTTAGGTCAGTCAGCTTCAAAGAAACCTAGAACGAAAGAATTTAATAGTTCCAGATTAATGAGAATTGAAAGTTTGGAGAAAAGTGCTTGGCCATTGGCCACGCTACGCGAACAGCATGCTACACGCTTCGACGCTGA
This sequence comes from Moorena sp. SIO3I6, assembly GCF_010672095.1. Taxonomy (NCBI): domain Bacteria; kingdom Bacillati; phylum Cyanobacteriota; class Cyanophyceae; order Coleofasciculales; family Coleofasciculaceae; genus Moorena; species Moorena sp. SIO3I6. The sequence goes on from NZ_JAAHHU010000178.1 coordinate 5,342, forward strand.
TAGCTGACCTCGCTAAGCCCCTGACCCCCTCAACTACTAGCTGGAAAACTACCACCAACAAAGTGAATATCACTGAAGGTTTCAATCCACAAACGAGCACCACAATCCAATGGCTGATCTGGCTGATACACAATCTTACACGGACCAAGGATTTCCACCTCATTACCGTAGAGATTAGTGCCCTTTCGTTTTACTGAAATCACTGGCTTCCGGTCTTTCGGGCTTTTCTTCATATTTGAGCCAATGTGATTGCGGTTGACATTAATCTTCGCTAAAGCAGGGGGACGACTAGTGCGCCATTTCCCCTTTGGTCCACGATTACCTTTGGTAATTTGTGGCAAATGGTTGAACAGAGGAATAATCCAGAATTTCCCGCTTTTATAGGCACCCCGCACCCGACCCTTCTCTAGGAGTTGGCGTAATCGTCGAGATGAAATTCCTAATAGAGATGCTGCTTCAGTAGTTCCAACGCACTTGTTCATCAGTGGACTCTCCCTTAACTATTCCGATAATACTAGTTTAAAGGAAAAAAGAGAAATCGACAATTTCCGGGAATCGGAAATCGGGAATCGGAAAGAAACGGAAGAGTTTAGGATACGATCAGTGGATGCGATCGCAACCGTCAGTTTCCCGGTTCCAAAATTTGCCTGTCATGCTACCCTCGCCATAGTGGATGCGGTGAGTTGGGATTTGAGTGGTACACGATTCTCGCCCTGGAGACGCTACGGGATTGACCTTGGCCAAAAGGCCGCGCTACGCAAATGGTCACGCTACCCGAACGCAACCTTTAACAGTCCAGTTTCAAAACTCGCCCATCCCTATACCTTCAACATGGTGGCGGGCGCATCTATTGCTGCATTGATGGAGTGCGATCGCATCTGTTTTACTAGGAGGATACTGATGCTGTGGGGTTGCGCAATCAAGGAATGATTTTAATATATGTCAAGAAATTCCCCTTATTTATCAATAGTTTCAACATAATGCTAAACACAGCAAACAGGGAATAGATAAAAGGGCTGATATCTACATATTGGGTATGCTCACCAGCTTCTTTACTTAAACCTAATCCCTCTTGCTGTACTAGCCGTTTAGCTAACAGTAAATTATTACCAGCACGCTTTCATGTGGCACACAGAGTAAGCGACTATTCCATAATTGAAAGATCTGGGTTATTGCATACACTACAAGGATCTAGTGGGTCTGTGTTTCCACTATTACCGCTACCAATAGTATCTTCATCAGTTAGGCAGCTGATATTCTTGCTCGAATGGAGACTACCATTGTAGTAATAATTTAGAAAACAGGAATCACCTTCTTGTTCTATAACAAAGCAATCTATATTATCACCACATGGGTCTTCCTGTGTATTGATTTCATCGGCGAGTGTTTTTACAGGTGCTAACCCGATCATTGAAAAGGCTAAAGAACTGCTCAACAAAATAGTCGAAAAATTTTTAAGCATAATACTAAGAACTTGAAATCGTTAGTCGCACACTTTAATCAGACATGATTTGTAATTGATTGTTCCCGCGCGACAAAAAAAAATGGGGGAAGAAACTTATCTCCTCCAGAACTTACCGATCAAATCTACTTGTACGGTTAATTAAAACGCACCTTACGCTATATATAGCGGATACAGCGGTTTACAATTGCTGTTAGGTACTTTCGTTTTGGGTTTTTAGGGAGCAGGGACTAAGGCTGTGGGACACGCTACGGACGGAGCAGGGAAGAGAGAAGACAATCCTGTGTACCTCATAATTATGGCTCTTCCGTACTAAGAGCAGGGAAATCTAAAGTTGTAAGGAATGGCCTTTAAGGGATCAGATCCTTTTCAATCACTTGAGGAGTGGTTAGAATCTTTAGACATATAAATACTATAGTCATCAGATGCAAAATTACAAACAAGATCAGAAGCTAGTAAACCCGGAGAATCCACCTAGATCTTTAGTTAAGAATTTTTTATGGATGGGAATCGGTATTGCAACACTTTTCATTACTGGTGAGGGAGTCATTTTTGGCTATCAGCAATGGCTATCTCATCAAGAGCAACTATTTGTGGACACTATGGAAGACCTGATCATCAATAAAGACTTTGTCGAGTGTATGAACAAAGCTCTAGAAATTCCTGAAACTTCTCACCAATCGTATAATGCTCGAGCTTTTCTAAATCAGTGTGCTCAAGGACAGTTGGCTCAAGCAGAGAAAGTGGTAAAAGATGGCCAAAAGGCCACGCTACGGGAACAGGAGTTGAAACCCGTTGATGAAAATTATAAATTAGCCATTAACTTGGCCAAACAAATTCCTTCATCAACCTCTGTCTATAATAAAGCTCAAGATGGGATCCTTAAGTGGGAAAAAAAGTGGAGACAATTAGTTGGAGTAGAAGGCTTTACTGATGGCATCTATTTTTACCAGCAGAACAAAGGTTCTAATCTATATCTGATTTTCCAGAAGCAAGGAAATACTATTTTAGGTAAAAAATATGGGTTTCACAGTGATTATATAGTTTGTTTGAGAGGAGTTGTACGGCGTAATATACTGGAAGATGTAACTGGAATTTCTTATGGCCTTGATTTTATACCACAGGTCGAAAGTGTTGACCCAATAAATTTATCGAAGTGGTATCGAATAAGTTGGGATAAAATCTCTAACTCTAGCAAGTATCCTCTACAATATGCTTATAACAATAAGCATCATCATATAGAATCTTGTCAAAAAGAATTCGATAAAAACCCTTGACAGACTTAGCTAGTAGCCGGAAAACTACCACCAATAAAGTGAATATCACAGAAGGTTTCAATCCACAAACGAGCACCACAATCGAGTGGATTATCCGGCTGATACACAATCTTACACGGACCATTATTTTCGGGAATCGGGAGTCGGGAATCGGGAATCGGGAATCGGGAATCGGGAGTCGGGAGTCGGGAATCGGGAATTGGGAATTGGGAATCGGGAATGCGATCGCATATAACTATGATCGATCGGGAAATGCTTTCGCGGAGCGGCTCCAAAGGACTTGACCGTTCGCGTAGCTTGGCCAAAAGGCCAAGGTCAATCGTGCAGCGCCTCGAAGCTCCCATCGCACATAGCCATAAATTATTCTATAAACTAATTTATATATTGATATACAACACAGGATTTTTACCCACTCCACTACTCCCTACTCCCTACTCCCTGCTCCCTGCTCCCTATTCCCTGTTCCCTGCTCCCTATTCCCTGTTCCCTCCTCCCAACATTTGTTACAAAAGTTTTCAAAAAATGTTATAATGAAAGATTATTTGTGTTATAATAAAATTACCGTGGGCGCTAAAACGTTCCACGGTAAGAGCCAGCCGACAGTTTCTCCCGGCTACAGGCTGGCTCTGGAGCCCCAGTTAAGGAGATACCTAATATTTTATGTCGTACTCTCAACGCCTATATCCATGGGCGCTCATTAGGTTATTGCCGAAGATGCAGCGGGTGGTTGTTCGTCGTTTTCGGAACCGTTCTGATGCGGAGGGTCACTTGCAGGCTCTTAAACGGCTGATGCCTGATGAAAAATTTATTATTATCTTCGATTTAGGAGACCCTATAGACGGCGATTCTATAGAGGGCGAGTCTATAGTCGAAGAATCTTAAGAAGCAGGAAGTTTGGGAAGTCTGAAAAGCCCAGCTCTTTACTAATCAAATTTTAGTTGAACCCCATAAACAGCCCTGCAAAGTGGGGTGTGTGTAAGTCAATCATTCATCTTGATTCGGTCAATTGTATTGTATGGCAAAACCTGTAGATATTGGTAGCAAACGCTTAATCAGTCTAGCACCCAATGCTTGGGTGCAATGGGTAACCGGTAATTCCCAAGTGCGGGCATCTCAGTTACTCGATGCTGAGTTTCAATGGATTAGTCGCGAAAGCGATGTCATTGTAAAAGCGTCTAGTCCTGAACACTCCGAATTTCTGATTCTCAATGAATTACAACTACGCTATGACCATAAGATGCCTCAGAGAATGCGCAATTATGTGGCTTTAGCTGAGGATAAATACAACCTATCCGCTTATCCGGTATTAATTAACATCTTGCCACCTCCAACCACGGTTACTATTGAAAATTGCTACGACAGTGAATTCATGGGATTAAAGGCACGTCAAGATTATCGGGTAATTAATCTGTGGGAAGTAGAGGCGGAATTAGTATTAGGACAACCTTTGCCTCCCTTATTTCCATTTGTACCGATTTTATTTGGAGGTGGTAGTGAATCGAAATTGCGCTCAGCCGTGCAGGCTTTACGGGCGGATCAAACTTTGAATCAACTAGAACCGCTCTTAGCGTTCTTTGCTAGCTTTGTTTTAGAGATACCCTTAATTCAACAAATCATGAGGTGGGATATGACAGTATTACGAGAATCACCCTGGTATCAAGAGATTTTACAAGAGGGTGTGGCTCAAGGCATTGAACAAGGCATCCAACAAGAACGTCGAGGCAGTTTAGAGCGCATCCTTAAACTGCGATTTTCAGAGATTCCTGTCGAGATATCCGTCTCAATTCAATCCTTAACTCTCGAACAATTAGAAGAGTTGATGGCCACAGCATTAACCGTTAACTCCCTAGATGAGTTTAGTCAAAATTTGCCTAATTAATTAAATAAGACCACACCCCACTTCGACCGTGGGGTGGGTTTTCCTCGAATTCAACAAATCATGAGGTGGGATATGACAGTATTACGAGAATCGCCCTGGTATCAAGAGATTTTACAAGAGGGTGTTGCTCGAGGCATCCAACAAGAACGTCGAGGGAGTTTAGAGCGCATCCTTAAACTGCGATTTTCCGAGATTCCTTCAGAGATATCCGTCTCAATTCAATCCTTAACTCTCGAACAATTAGAAGAGTTGATGGCCACAGCATTAACCGTTAACTCCCTAGATGAGTTTAGTCAAAATTTGCCTAATTAATTAAATAAGGCCACACCCCACTTCGACCGTGGGGTGGGCGTAAGTCAATAATTAGTCTTAATTGGATCAATTGTATGACAAAACGTGCAGATATTGGTAGCAAACGCCTAATCAGTCTCGCTCCTAATGCTTGGGTGCAATGGGTAACCGGTAATTCCCAAGTGCGGGCATCTCAGTTACTCGATGCTGAGTTTCAATGGATTAGTCGCGAAAGCGATGTCATTGTAAAAGCGTCTAGTCCTGAACACTCCG
>NZ_JAAHHU010001780.1:0-1003 GCF_010672095.1 Moorena sp. SIO3I6
CCTTTGATGGTCTCGGACAACAGGTTTTTGTTGATGACCGCGCTCAAGCTAACGGACAACATCCCTTTGACCAACCCCAGTATCAAGGTGCAACGGTTTTAGTAGTAAATGGTAACTTTGGCTGTGGATCTTCACGGGAACATGCCCCTCAAGCGATCGCAAGATGGGGGATTCAAGGTATTGTCGGAGAGAGTTTTGCCGAAATCTTTTTTGGTAACTGCTTGGCGATGGGGCTTCCCTGTGTCACAGCTGACTCAGAAACCGTGAAGCAATTACAAACAAGCCTCCATCAGAATCCTGAAATCCCGATGACCTTGGATTTGGAAGAGATGCAAGTCTATTGTGGTGAGTTGCAGGCTTCTGTGTTTATGGAGGATGGACCAAGAAACATGCTGCTGACTGGGACTTGGGATACTTGTGGACAACTGGTTGCTCAAGTAGAAGCGATTCGGGCGACAGCGGCTAGGTTGCCTTATATGGATTGGGGAGTTGTTTCCTAGTAGCCGATTAACTAGTAGCTGGTTAACTAGACATCACTTGAGAATAGATCACAACATTTTGATCTATTGTTGTATAAACTCAAGTGATGTCAACTATTATACAAATGTTAAATTAGTTCCTAGCCAGTCACAAGCCTCTAAAGCAGAATAGCTAAACAATGAAAGAACAACTAGAGAAACGTCTTCAACAACTCAAAGCTGAGTACGAATCTGGTCAAAAAGTTTTGGCTGAATTAGAAACTAAGCAAGCTAATGTCAAGCAAACGTTGCTGCGGATCGCTGGCGCGATTCAAGTGTTAGAAGAAGAATTGGCCAACGTTGAACAGGAAAATAATTTTGTGGACCCTAAAGTGGCTAGTGAAATAGTTAACACTGACCAGTGAATAGATATGGGTTAACAGATCAAAAGTGGTTCTCCCTTGGCGTTCGGTTTAGGTTAGGTTTATAGGTTTAAGAATGAAAAAAAGCTTGAGGCTAGCTGCGCTTTTGTATATACTCACGTG
>NZ_JAAHHU010001781.1:0-1003 GCF_010672095.1 Moorena sp. SIO3I6
TCTAATCTAAATTAGCACTGGGATTTTGAACCGCAAACAGATGGGTAAACTCTTTTGGGCGTTTTCTGGTTTTGGCAAGTTGCAGTAGTTGACAGCTAGGAGCGTAACTTACCCCTGCTGGAAACCGATCCATTAGAATTTTAGCTTTACCTTCTCCCTGCTTACTGGTAATTGGTAAGCCATGAAGCGGTAACAAATGTAAAAACTGATGGGGGCTTAAAATTAAGCGATCGCACCTTTCTGGAATCTGCTGAATGATGTCATAAATGGATAGAATATTAGCTAGCTCATGTAGGCAGTTACTCAGGTCATTTTGCCAATCAGATTTTTCGGTATAGTAGCTTTGCAGATAGTCATTTATCCAATTTACCAATTCGTCTAAGTCTTGGGGCTCAGATTTTAAAACTATGGGCTGTTGAGTTTGACCGGTAAAGATGAACGTGAGCAGCTTATCCCCTGTAATGTAAAACTCTACAATGGCAGTGTCGTGATCTAAATTGTTCTGAAATTGCTCAAAGTTAAAGCTAGAACCGATAGGTAAATAGTGGTCTTGTAAATCATTACGCTGCTGTCGCAATTCTTGAAGACGTTGTGTTAAGACTTTTATATTTTCAGCGTTGCCTTGTTGGATTTGGTTCTGACCTGTCGCTATTTCATCCCTGTATTGTTCTAATTGAGTGGCAACATCTACAGGAAAGATGGTTTTCATGTCACGGCGGAGAATCTCGTCAACTAAATTGCGAGTTTTGCTCCGTTCAACATATTCAATCGCTTCTGTGATATTATTTAATTCTAAACAGACTTCCACCATACCTAGATAGCTTTTGTTATAATTTTCAGCTAGTTTTGTCTTGTATTCTTCTACTCCAGAACCAGAAATAATTTCATCTCGTAGGGATTCTATGGTTTTAATGGCAGCATCAAAAGCCTTGTAAGCTTCCGATAAATTTTGAGCATCTTGGTAAGCCAAACCAAGGTTATATTGAGTATCTAGATAGTTTTG
>NZ_JAAHHU010001782.1:0-1002 GCF_010672095.1 Moorena sp. SIO3I6
GAACGGATTTGTGAATCATCCCAAAAATATCAAAGGGTGCATCTCATATTTTTAAAAAAGAAGGAAAGTTTGGAACCCGGGCGGTGGAGTTTTATTATAATTGTTCCCTAATTTAAAAAGTGAGATGTACCCCATCTCAAACCTAGTGATAGACTGGCTTTACAATTTGTGGAGAAGTCTATTAGCAATTACCAATTAGCAATTACCAATTATCTTTAGTTTACTTGAGCTGTGACATTTGCTTGTCTAACACAGCTAATTTTGAGCGAAGTAGAGGATTGTCCTGTACTGCAAGGATTCGACAGATGCGATCGCGCATCTTTTCGTGGTGTCTGAGAGTAGTGTTAGCGTCTGCTTGTAAGCCATAGTGCCGCTCTTTAATTTCTGCCTCTGGCAAGCAGAAGAACCCTGCTCCATCCGTTCGTTGAATGCTGCCTTCAAACAGGTCAAAAATTCGTGTGTTGCTAGTGATGGAGCTGTTAGGGTTTTCGCCTCCGTATACATGAAGGCTCAAAAAGGCGGATTGTCCGGGGTTGCCCATCTGGTGAATCATATTGTCAGCTACCGCCTTTACCTGTGCTGAGCTAAACTCCAGCCGCTTCTGGGTTTGCAGCACTCCATCTGTTAAGGTATACATGTAGTCTTCCGCCTCGCCAAAACACTGTACTGCTCCCCATTGGCTTGCGCCGTGGTCATGAATCGTGGTGTAGTCTCCTGGAGCCCAAGACAATACCATAATTTCAAAGGAACCGCCGTGGTAAATTAGCTTTCGACCGTAGCTGTCGGTGATGGGATGATCAAAGTCAGCCCATCCCATCAAGTCTTCCGGTGAGATGCGTGCATCCAAAATGCACTCACGAGCAATTGTCGGTACCCAGGGCTATTTCATTCTAAATATAAACAAGATATGGTATAATTGAGCGCAAATTTAGTCTAATCCATCTACTCTTGTGTCTCAAATCGCAATTATAGAAGCCTTTGCAGAGCTCGAAGACCCTCGTC
>NZ_JAAHHU010001783.1:0-1002 GCF_010672095.1 Moorena sp. SIO3I6
TCAAAATCTCACCCAATTATGAGCATGCAAACCAATGTAAAAACTACTATGTCTTCGCTCTGTTCGCTTGACTTCTTTCACACGACCGATGTACTTTTGTATTCCTTTACGCTTAATTGTTCGTCCTTTTATAGTGGCACTGGTGTAAGCAATTGTCATCACTAAAATTAAGTTTATTAATCGCTCGCCTTCCACTTTACATCCCTCCAAGTTATAGCCCCCTAGCTTAAAATCTCGGAACATTTCTTCTCTAGAAAATCTTTTCCGGTAGGCTTCGATTGCTTTTGACAAAGTGCTTAAACTTGTCAGGATAAACCAAGCTTCATCGGAGCCAAATCCTCGGTACTTGCGCTGCCATTTACAGGCTATATTAAACGTCCCAAATCCTTTTTGTTTGGTCACTCTGACTTCGTTTATAAATAGACTCATTCCAGGCACTAATCCTAAGTTCATTAGTTCCACTAACTGGTCAGTCTCAGCCTCGACAAAGGTACTCTTCTTGAGCCGTAAACAAAAGTCTACCGCTTGTTGTGAAAGCCAATGCCCCAGTTTGACTCCACAAAATTCTCGGTCTCCTAGAACAATAGTTTTATAATCCTTTAATTGAGATAAAGCTTTGCTCAATACCTCGGTTTGTTCTTGATAATTACTACTCCCTTTTTTGTCTAAAATAGTCCAGTATATTGGCCAAGCCCTTTTGTCCCATATGAGACTTACAATCAGGATATTAATACAACTCCAACTGGTACGGTCAATCGCAATATGCACCACTTGGCCTGGCTCAATTGATTCAATCAGTATACTTTGTAGAATCGGCCACCAAATGTGCTCAATACCTAACCCTTTGAGTCCCAGAAATCTTTGCAGCTTTTTGCGACGACTTTCAAATAAAATTGGGAATGGTATGGATGCCGCTAGAGTTTCGAGCCTGACGTTTTTGACCGATTGCAAAACTGTAACCAACAAACTCAATACCAGATAGTGAGCTGTCGTGAGTTGACA
>NZ_JAAHHU010001784.1:0-1001 GCF_010672095.1 Moorena sp. SIO3I6
AACGATTACTCTAAATTCCGATGATGTTTGATAACATACTGATTTGACACAGCTTTCAAATAATTTAGATACTTCCAAGATTTGGAAATATTTCGACTCTTGAGTGGAATTACGAAAACTAGCATGATTAACCTTTATTGATAGAAAAACAAGCTAAAAAACTCCCATGACTTTGACTAATTTAGCCAAAGTAACGAGAGTTTTAATGTTAGGGTGAGGTAGCCATGGCGTTATGGGAACCTTGCAAACAACCAACCATTTCGTCAGCTATCAACTAACGAAAATACTGCCAATAGTTTCCGATGTACCCCTATGAAATATTAAGTTCAGGGTTTTGAACCCTTTTTCCTGATGCTTTCCACCGATTTGGTTTTTGATCGTAGATGGGCAAGGAGTTCTCATCAAGAGAGACTCAGATCAGGGTTGATGATTTACCGTCAACCATAAACCGTCAATCATAAACCGTCAACACAACCCGATCACTTAAACCATCTAAGTCAACAAAGATACAAGTTAATGATGCCAGTTATATGGTGAGCAGTTGCTGGAAGCATTTTGGTGAATTAGTGAACTAATCAGTTAGCTAAATATCGCTCAACGACATTAACTAACTCTGATGTCCAGTGGTGAGCAAGTTGAGAATTGGCGGCTTCGACCATCACCCGGATCAGGGGTTCAGTACCAGAAGCACGAACCAGAATTCGACCTTGGTCTCCCATGGCTGCTTCCCCTTTTGCGATCGCATTCGTGATGGCCTCACACTCTTGCCATCCACGTCGGCGTTCTCGGTCTTCTACCCTGACATTACGCAGCAGTTGGGGGTAAGTCTGGAAACTTTGGTCTACTAACTCCCCTAAGGTCATCCCAGATTCATGCACCAAAGAAGCTATATGTAAAGCAGTTAACATGCCATCCCCAGTCAAACCATAATGGTGACAGATGATATGTCCCGATTGCTCACCCCCTAGCATAGCTCCAGTTTGGAGCATTTTAGCTTGGAC
>NZ_JAAHHU010001785.1:0-1001 GCF_010672095.1 Moorena sp. SIO3I6
TTTTCTCAGGGACATGAACAACTTTCCCAGCGACAGGAACAACTGTCTAACCGACAAGGGGAGATTGTAGAAATTCTGAAGTTATTGACTCAATCTAATTAGGATGCGCGAACCACTAGCCGTCAGCTATCAGTGATCAGCTATCAGCCTATGGGCTATCAGCCTATGGGCTACAGATGGTGCTACTGTTCGCGCAGCATGCCCGTAGCGCAATTGGTGCTTTTGAAGAAAATAAGCTGACGGCTGACCGCTGACTGCTGATAGCTTACAGATCTTGAGAAAACACTAAACACTCTTGCAGCAAATGACAAACTCAGACCAGTTTGATACCCGTTTCAACCGTTTACTAACTGCCATTGAGCGCATCGACCAACAGATTGAACAGCTTGGTCACAGGATCGATGCTGTTACCCAACAGATTGAACAGCTCGGTCACAGAACTGATTCTAATGCTCGTGCTATCGAAGCTCTAACCGATACTGTTAGTGAATTGAAACGCGATCGCTCTCGACTGTATTCTGTGATGGCCGATTTAGCACAATCTCAGTCTAATTTAGCTCAAAGTCAATCCCGAGTGTATGGCATGATGGAAAACTTAGATGAGCGACAGGAACAACTCTCTCAGCGACAGGGGGAGATTGTAGAAATTATGAAATTATTGACTAAATCTCAAGCAGGGTAAATCTAAGCTATCAGCCGTCAGGATTCAGCGGTCAGCTGAATCCTGACGGCTGAATCCTGATAGCTTAAGCAAAAATAGTGGGACGCTCATCATCGATAACTGTTAACATCCGAGTCACCCCTTCAGCTAACTGACACACAACTAAGGTGCCATAACGTTATCAGAAAACTGCCCAAGCACATTACCCGCAGGCCCATATTGGCAGACGACATAGAAGGCGTTATATTGTCTACCTTGAATAGTTTTGACGCCCTGGGCTGCACCACACCCTAATTGGGTACTCTTCTTCCACACCACCTGAGTAAAATGCCCGGTGCTA
>NZ_JAAHHU010001786.1:0-1000 GCF_010672095.1 Moorena sp. SIO3I6
TTGAACTAAAATTGAGAAACGTTGATTCTCGCTTGTTATCCAGATGCTCCAGTAATTTTAAGATCAGGGGTTTTTCTGGATTCGGGTTAGGGTAAGCATTGGCAACAACAATGCCAAATATCACGGCAAAGCCACTCCCTACGCCTAGCAGTAGTAGCCTGAAAATTAAGATTAGTAGGCAGTTCAGTATACTTATTGAGGTTTCAGGTATGGTATTGGTGTTGGAAGTAGCGGGTTGAGTCACACCGAATTTTGTTAGATCTCCTTCAACATAATGAGGCAGGATTCTCCAATTGTACTCCGTTAGGGGTCAAGCGCAGGTATTTTACATTATAGAAGAATTCAAAAAAACAAGGTTGAATTCCAAATGGCTATCATAACACTAAACCCTCCAAACCAACCAGTTAATTCCAATGTCAAGCCTGACAACTTTTGTGTGAGGGCTACCCACTTCAGCCAAGACCTCTTAGGGGAAGGAAAGAGTGTTAATTTTTTATTTTTCCCTGGCTTATTTTCTTTGTCTGCCTTCGGTAGCTTGATAGTGGAGGGTTTAGCCAACTGACTGAGTCGAAGTGTAAGAAACCCGGTTCGTAATTCAGGGTCGGACGGGGTAGTTGATCACTTTTTAACCTTTTAAATTTAAATTTAAGGAACTATAGTCTAGTTTCTTGGGGTTGCTCCTCTAACTAGAAACGCTAATTAGTAACTGAAAGACCAATCAATGTTGAAAAGGCAATTGAGTTTAGCAGGATGGCTTAAAAATCAACCACTAGGACTCTTGTTAGCAACTTTGATGTTGATAACATCTAGCCTATATGCCGAGAAAGCCAAGGCTAATGAATCCTTAGTAGCCAGTCAATCATCGGTGCTATCTTCCCAGCCTTTAAGGGAAGTAACAGAAGCTATCAAACCTGATCTAACCGAACCATACGTTCAGAGTGACCCACTCAATAGTCCTTATCCTATTCCTTGGAATTGGGTCTTGGAAACCCACGCTGAA
>NZ_JAAHHU010001787.1:0-1000 GCF_010672095.1 Moorena sp. SIO3I6
TCCAGGTTTTAGAATTTGTGCAACTGATGATTCTGCTAGAAACTCGGAGATTGTTTGTTTGCTATAGCGTTCCTTATCGAGTCCCTCAGGAATTGTAATCCAATAAATCTGGAAACCAGTCTGAGCATCAATCTCGTATTTAAAGTAGTACTCAGAACCTAGACTCAATAATGTTATAAATCCGTATGCGAGCATAAAAACTCCCTTGAATTCTACGTAAGGATTCAGCAACGTTGGTTATGGAATCAAAGAAGGAGCAAGTGCAGTTTTATCAAGTTGAGCCGGTCGAGCTTGCTCAACAAAATCTATCACAGACCACCCCTAAGGAGAGCAGTTTTTTTACTAAACTTAATATTTACTAAACTTAATAAATTAGCCGATAAATTACGCTAACTTAGCAGTATCTTGAAACTATTCCCTAGGCCGAGAGCCACTCCAGCTTTTTCCTTGATGTCTTTGCTGTTTGCCTAGTTGACGTTTAGGTTTTTATACTGTATCTTGTTTTTATTATTTCTGATTTTCCGTTTTTTTGAGTAGGTCTGTTGATGGCGGTTTTGATTAAATTTTGCGTTCTAATTCTGCTACTTACAGGCAGTTTATCTATTTCTTGTTTCAGTTCTTCTATTGTTGCTTGCTGCTGAGCTATAGCCTTCGCTACAGTAATGAGCATTTCTACCACTTCCTCCTTCGGCAACTGGTTGAATCGTTCTGGTTCTAGTTCGTTCGGCTGGTTTTTGGTCACGATCGCAATCCTATACGGTTGTCTCGCTTTTGTCAATACCCCACTATGTTAATTCTTACTTTAGTCGGGGAATCAAAAACGACTTGGCAGTTAAAACCACCGTCAAAACTTGACATTTTGTTCCCAACATGTATTTTATTTGCTAAACTTTGAGCAGTAGAGTAAAGCGATAAAAGTTTGATGTTGCTCTAGGAAATCAAAATTCAGGATACTGAAGATAATTGCAGAAAATTTAATGAAGTTTACCTATAATAATAT
>NZ_JAAHHU010001788.1:0-1000 GCF_010672095.1 Moorena sp. SIO3I6
GCAGCGCGGTCTTGGGGAGGCAGCGCGGTCTTGGGGGTCCCCCCCATGAGCGACTGCCGTGGTTTCCCCCATGAGCGACTGCATCAAGACAAGGTGTTATGGTAACAGCCAATACTTCATCATTTTAGTAATGACTTCCCCTGGAACCTCAGTCGGCTCAAGAGGAGACCATTCGGCAATCTATGCATAGCCCAATTTATAAAGCATTTGGATACTATAGATTACTGCTTCACGAGAGCCTTTCAAAGTGTGATCAACAGGTTGTTTATTGAAGTTTTTATTAAAGTATTTTGACATAGATTAACCCTGGAAATTCTTCTGTTTATTTTGATAAATTTAATGATTATGTTTTAAATTTTCAAGGATTTAAAAAAAAGGGGTTTTTGGTAAGTTTTAGGGGGAATAAAAAAAAGCGTAGCATTATTGAAAAATCGTAGGGTGGGCATTGCTGATTAATATCATGATTTAACGGCGATCAATGAAATGGTAAATGCCCACCAATCCACAATAATCCTAGGCTAGTAATTGCTGATCAATATCATTATTGAACGGCGATCAATGAAATGGGCAATGCCCACCAATCCACAATAATCCTAGGGTGGGCATTGGTTCAGAAACCGGCCATGGGTACCTTGGTTGGTGGGCATTGCTCAGATGAATTTGGGCAGGATTTGGGTAAGTAAACCGGCAATGCCCACCCTACAGAATCCTTTGGTGGGCATTGCTGAGATCAATTTGGGCAGGATTTGGGTAAGTAAACCGGCAATGCCCACCCTACAGAATGCTTTGGTGGGCATTGCTGAGATCAATTTGGCCAGGATTTGGGTAAGTAAACCGGCCATGCCCACCCTACAGAATGCTTTGGTGGGCATTGCTCAGATGAATTTGGCCAGGATTTGGGTAAGTAAACCGGCCATGCCCACCCTACAGAATGCTCCCGATTCCCGATTCCCGATTCCCGATTCCCGATTCCCGATTCCCGATTCCCGATTCCCGATTC
>NZ_JAAHHU010001789.1:0-1000 GCF_010672095.1 Moorena sp. SIO3I6
AACATCGGTTGCCTGGGAAAGTTGTCCTTTAGAAACGTACTGTTCGGGGGCGCTATACCCAGCAGCAATTAAACTGGCGTGGGTTTGCCTGACTCCTAGGGTGAGTTGACTAGTAATACCAAACTCACATAGCACTAGTGTATCGGTATCTTGACGCAGAATGATATTTTCCGGTCTAACATCTAGATGCAGCAAACCCTTTTGATGTAATATGCTCAGGGCATCGCCAATTTGACGAATGTATGCAATAGCTTGAGCTTCTGGAACCAAGTTGGCTTGGATGAGTTCAGCTAACGTCTGCCCTGGAATATATTCCATGACTAGGTAAGGTCGTCCGTCAGCTTCAAAGGATTCGATTACCCTGACTAAATGCTGATGCTGACAGCCGCTCAAGAGCCTACCAAGGGCAATAAATTGCCGCTTGAACTGGTCACCATGGGGATGGTGGCACAGATTGTCGCTGAGGGTTTTGATCACGACGGTTTGACCAGACTCAGCGTTTATGGCTAGGTAGGTGATGCTAAAGACACCTTTACCTAGCTGGCTATGAATAACATATTTGCCGTTGTGCAAGACTGTGCCTGCCTTTAAGTCCATGAAAGTTAAGTTCAACTCCCACCTATGCTAACCTTAAGTGGTGCAGAATGGTTGACACTACCTAGGTTTCGTTCCTCCCTTTCTAACAATCAAGTATCAAGGAAAAACGAGGATAACTATTACCGAAATTATCAGAGTGGGAGAGTTTGAGAGGGAAAATTCATCCCCGTCCTCTTAGGTCGGGGTATTCTTTTCCCTCTCAAATAGTGTTAATATAAAAAGTAAGGGTCTCAAAAAAACTGGGTATTGACCCTACTCAGCTACCCTCGGTGCGCGGGAAAGTCACGCCCATGGAGATAACAGTCGCCCACGGCTGTGCCTGGGAATCCCCATCCCTGCGACGGGTGGGGAGGTTCAATCAGCTTAATTATTCTGTAGCAGGAGTTGTTAATCAGGATCAAAC
>NZ_JAAHHU010000179.1:0-10496 GCF_010672095.1 Moorena sp. SIO3I6
CCGGTAGTAGGATACCGCCAGCAGTTTTTTCTTCAGCGGCGCTTACCTTAACAAAAACTCGATCCCCTAAGGGCTTAACGGTGGAAACACTCAGAGTTACAGCTGCCATATCAGTTTTTCCTCTCTAGTTCATCTGATTCATCTGAGCCGATTTAGCACTCTCAGCTCCTGAGTGCTAATTTACTCAAAATCAGCAAGAGATGGCAATAAATACCTCTGTACGGGTTCCCGAACTCATAGTAGGTTAACAGATGGCGAATGCACGGATGATATAGCTTTGGGTTATTATCTGTGTATCCGTATCGGTATGGTGTAGCTTGTACCTGTTTCATCTAAGGTTTGACCTTAGTCCCAGGAATTGATTAAAAAACCAGAACTACAACCCATGGACTGCTGACCACTGATCACTAAAACCAGCAAATAGATATAACAGATATATTCTTACTCTCGTCCTTTCGACTCATCCTCACACAACAAAAGCCCTAAAACTCATGCCAGCAGACAAAACTGAGCCTGAAGCTACCCCATCTAATTCTGATAATTCTGATAATTCTGACACTTCGACTCTCGGAGAATCGGAACAACTTACCCTAGCCGCTAACGTAAAGAGCTTAGGACTTAATCAAATTCAACGCCACATTTTCTTGTGTGCTGATCAAACTAAACCGAAATGCTGCTCAAAAAAAATTAGCCTTGAATCCTGGGAATATCTTAAAAAACGCCTAAAAGAGCTAAAACTAGACCAGCCCAAGGAGGTTGAGCCAAGTTGCATTTTTCGCACCAAGGCTAATTGTCTGCGAGTCTGTACCTCTGGTCCTGTGATGGTAGTTTACCCAGATGGTGTTTGGTATCACCATGCTACCCCTGAGGTAATTGAACGCATTATTCAAGAGCATATTATTGGCAACCAAGTTTTAGAAGACTATGCTTTTTTAGTTCATCCTTTGCCAGAAACTCTTCAAGCATCTGCTTCAGACTACCAGGCAATGGCAGCAAATGGTACCCAACCCCAACCAGGTTAAGATCCTTTTCCTTACCAACCCTAATTATGGTGAGGTAGGATTATTGGTTGGAGAGTTAAAGCAGCTTGGTAACTTCCAGGCATAAGAAAAGGCAAGAGGTACTACCACTATTAATAAAATTAAGCAAGCAAAGTATAACAAACGTTACAGTTATGAAGGACAATGCTGTAAGAGAGCAAAAAAAACTGCTGCTGATTGATGATGACCCCAACCTCATATTGTTAGTCAAGGACTACCTCGAGTTTCAGGGATACGAAGTGATTACTGCTGAACATGGGAAAGAAGCTCTGGACATTTTAGAGCAGGATATTCCTGATATGATTATCTGTGACGTAATGATGCCAGAGATGGACGGCTATACCCTGGTAGAAAAGGTCAGAGATGATTCTCGCACCAGCTGGATTCCCATACTCTTTCTCTCAGCCAAGGGTCAAAGCCAAGATCGCGTAAAGGGTCTTAATAAAGGTGCGGATGTTTATATGGTGAAGCCCTTTGAGCCAGAAGAACTGGTAGCACAGGTGGAATCCTCCCTCAAGCAAGCGTCTCGTCTAATCCTTCACTCAGGTTCTGGTCCAGACAGCACACCCAAAATTAAAGTTCCTTACGATGTTGAGTTGACTCCTACTGAGCTAAAGGTTGTCCAGCACGTGGCAAGAGGTATGGCAAATCGGGAAATAGCTGAGAAACTGAATGTTTCTCAGCGCACCATAGAAAGCCATGTATCGAACATGCTAGGGAAAACGGGTCTCCATAACCGTACTGAATTAGCTCGTTGGGCAATTGAAAATAGTATGGCATAACGCTCCGTACGCTGATTGGTAAATCCTAGAAAGCCAACCTTGACCATTCACTAATCACACAAGGACTAAGCTCGTGAGCCCAGAAACTATTGTTAACAATCCCTCGCCACCGGCAGAGTCAGCTCCGGCTGGGGGGGCACCTTATGACCTAACTGCATTCGATGCTAGGGTCATGAAAACCTATGGACGCTTTCCTATTGCCTTAGAGCGGGGTGCCGGTTGCCATGTCTGGGATACTTCTGGGCGAGACTATCTTGACTTTGTGGCAGGGATTGCTACCTGTACCTTAGGTCATGCTCACCCAGTTGTGGTAGAAACGGTAATTAAGCAAATCCAAAAGCTAAACCATGTTTCCAATCTCTACTACATTCCAGAGCAAGGGGCATTAGCGAAGTGGCTCATTGACCATTCTTGTGCAGAACGAGTATTTTTCTGTAACTCGGGAGCGGAGGCTAATGAAGCTGCTATCAAACTGGCACGGAAATATGGCCACACTGTGCTCGATATTGAACAGCCAGTGATTTTGACCGCTCAGGCCAGTTTCCATGGGCGAACCTTGGCAACAATCACGGCAACTGGCCAGCCTAAGTACCAGAAAAACTTTGACCCCTTGGTACCTGGATTCGAGTACGTACCCTACAACGATATTCAGGCACTGGAAAATGCGATCGCAGATATTGATGAGGGAAATCGGCGAGTAGCAGCAGTGATGCTCGAACCATTGCAGGGAGAAGGGGGTGTTCGCCCAGGAGACCTAGACTACTTCCAGCAAGTTAGAAAGATCTGTGATCAAACTGGCATCCTGCTGATTCTAGATGAAGTCCAGGTGGGTATGGGTCGCACTGGTAAATACTGGGGCTATCAGAATCTGGGAATAGAGCCAGATATCTTCACCAGTGCTAAGGGATTGGCTGGTGGCATTCCCATTGGAGCGATGATGTCTAAGAAATTCTGTGATATCTTCCAACCGGGAGAGCACGCTAGCACCTTTGGTGGTAATCCCTTTGTCTGTGCAGTGGCCCTATCTGTGGGGAAAACCTTGGAACAGGAGAATATTTTGCACAATGTTCAGGTGCGGGGTCAGCAGCTGCGCACCAGACTCTCAGCGATCGCTAATAAATATCCCGAAGTGATTGAAGAAGTGCGAGGCTGGGGTCTAATTAATGGGCTTGAACTGAAATCAAATATTGATCTAACTTCAATTGATGTAGTTAAAGCTGTGATGGAACGGGGTTTGTTGTTGGTACCAGCAGGACCAAAGGTAGTTCGCTTTGTTCCACCCCTAATTGTCTCAGCCGGTGAAGTTGACCAAGCAGCTCTTATTGTAGAGCAAGCCTTACAAGCTTTAACTTAACCGTTAACCCTCAACCGTCAACTATCAACAATCTCGATAATCTTGACTTTAACTTGACCCTCACCTAACTGAATTTGTAGTTCTTCTCCAGGAGTCAAATTTTCTGTAGACGAAGCAATGGTTCTGTCTGCGGTGCGCACTAGTGCATAGCCTCGTTGTAGGACTTTTTGAGGGTCAAGGGTATTGAGCTTTTCCTTGAGAAGTTGACAGTGCTGGATCCCTTGGCTCAGACGCTTTGATGTAACTTGCAACAATCGCTGATGCTGAAATGCCATCGCATTTTGTTCCTGGTGTAGTTTTTGGTCTACAGCTAAGTGTCGCAATCGTGTGCGTAGATGGTGCAGTTTATGGCGAGATGCCTCTGTGATTTGAGTCACCGCTTGATAAAGGCTAGTCCGCCGCTGTTGATGTTCAGCATAAAGGGTAATCAGTTCTGGTACAGCTTTTTCCGCTGCTGCTGTCGGAGTGTGAGCACTGTGATCAGCTACTAAGTCAGCTAAGGATTCATCCCGTTGATGACCAATACCAGTGATCACCGGTATTGAGCATTGAGCAATTGCTCGCACCACCCGTTCATCATTGAAACAAGCTAAATCCTCTGATGCTCCACCCCCTCTAGCTAATATCAGCAGTTTGGCTCTGCCATCCCCCTCGACTCGATCAATAGCGTTAACTATTGAGGTTGGAGCAAGTTCCCCCTGAACCTGAGCTGGTGAAAGTAAGACTCGTAAACCAGGATACCGTTGCTTTAGTGTACGTTTAATATCTCCCCAAGCGGCAGCTTGGGGGGAGGTAACCACAGCAATAGTTTCAGGATGAATCGGCAGGGGGCGCTTTCGTTGTGGGTCAAATAATCCTTCTGCTTCAAATCGTTGACGTAATTGGCGTGAGCGCAAGGCTTGCAACCCCTCACCCGCCGGTAAGGCTTGCCAAACATTTAGCTGATACTGTCCCCGCTGAGGATAAACTCGGAGGCTGCCCAAAATAATCAACTGTTCTCCTAGTGCTGGTACCTGCACCAGCTTGCTTAACTGGCTCCTCCAGGCTACACATTGTATAGTAGCTTTGGCATCTGGGTCTTGGAGGGTAAAAAACATCCCTTTTGGATGGTTGTTGCTACTAGAAACTTCTCCAATCACCCAAACTCTATGGAGTTGGTTATCTTCCTCTAACAACTCTTGGATATAGTCGGTTAACCCAGCAACCGACACAATTGCTTCTGAGAATAGGGAATTGATTAGAGATGAGGCCATTGTTAAGCTAATCGTCTATTAAATTAATAATTTTTCACATAATGCTGTTGAATGTTGTTTAGTGACTCAACAAGGGTTTTGTTGATTCTATGTAACCAATTTTATTTAAATTCTGAACAAAAGTATTTCCTAGTGGGTAGCCCATGCCAAGACTCGTGCCCTTAGCAACTGACAAAATCTGACTAGTTCCTTTACAAGGAAGTACTTTTGTACTATAATTTACCCAAGTCACTGATCCTCCTCAACATTCCTACCCAGCTTAACCAAGCAGTGTTGCAGAGAGCTGAAGGACTTTCAACCGTTAGAATGGATCAGTAATTATACTCTGGCCTTATCCTTGCATTTGAGATCCAGGAGGCTTGAGCAACACCAATCTTAACAAGGGATGGGATTTACCTGACCGTTGGCCTAATATAGAGTATTAGTCAAATCGGTAAAGAGCCCTAATTTCAATAAAATTAAAATTCACACCACAGCTCTTATAGAGCGATAACTTAGAATCCAAACTACCTAACCAGTCCCGATACAGTAAACTTTTTGAGGCATCCATGGCTACCCCAATCACAAACAGTCCCGAAAAAGAAAAAGCTCTGAACCTGGTACTAAAACAAATTGAGCGTAATTTTGGTAAAGGTGCCATCATGCGCTTGGGTGATGCCACCCGGATGAAAGTGGAAACAATTCGGAGTGGGGCAATTACCCTAGATTTAGCCTTGGGGGGTGGTCTGCCAAAAGGTCGCATTATTGAAATTTATGGTCCAGAAAGCTCTGGGAAGACAACCCTAGCTTTGCATGCCGTTTCAGAAGTGCAAAAATCTGGGGGAGTTGCAGCGTTTGTTGATGCAGAACACGCCCTTGATCCTACCTACTCTGCCGCTTTGGGGGTTGACATCGCCAACCTTTTAGTATCTCAACCTGACACAGGGGAATCAGCCCTAGAAATTGTGGATCAGCTGGTTCGTTCTGCTGCAGTCGATATCGTTGTTATTGACTCCGTAGCCGCTTTGGTACCCCGTGCAGAAATTGAAGGGGAAATGGGTGATAACCAAGTGGGTTTACAGGCGCGGTTGATGAGTAAAGCGCTGCGCAAGATTGCTGGTAACATTGGTAAATCTGGGTGTACTGTTATTTTCCTCAATCAGCTACGACAAAAAATCGGCATCACCTATGGTAGCCCAGAGGTGACTACTGGTGGTAATGCACTTAAGTTCTATGCTTCAGTTCGCCTGGATATTCGTCGAATTCAAACCCTGAAAAAATCTAACGAGGGCGAATATGGGATTCGTGCCAAAGTCAAAGTTGCCAAAAATAAAGTTGCCCCTCCTTTCCGCATCGCAGAGTTTGACATTATTTTTGGCCAAGGGATTTCCCGCTTAGGGTGTTTGGTGGATTTAGCAGAACAAACCAAAGTCATTCTGCGCAAGGGAGCCTGGTACAGCCACAATGGGGACAATATTGCTCAAGGTCGGGATAATACAGTTAAGTATTTGGTTGAACATCCCGAGTTTGCTGAGAATATTGAGCAGCAAGTACGTCAGCAACTCGACATGGGAGCAGTAGTTTCAGCTAACTCAGTGGCTCCTATGGATAGCAAGGAAGCGGATAGCTTAGAAGCAGGAGATGAGGAAGCTTAATCTATCAGCTATCAGCGTGTCGCTTATCAGCTATCAGCCAAAGGCCTGTGGCCAAGCTACACCGAACAGCTTTTGAATAAAATAAGCTGACCGCTGACCGCTGACCGCTGATCGCTAAATGCTTAAAATTAACTTTTCTTGAGTGTACTTTCTAATCAAAAAGCGGTCTAAAATTTATAACTGCTGAGCCGGAGTGACCTAATCGGATCCATAAGAGAGCCTATGCTCACCATGGCTTTGATGATACTCTTCTCCTACTAGTATACCTGAGATTCCTCTTTGGCTCAAAGGAGTATCATGGTTTTCCTGCTATATTTTTCGTTCTGCCTTATTTTCCAAGCGAAATAGCCAAACCATCAAGATAACTACACCAATTTGCAGAGCCAAGTTAGGCATGGCAGTAGCTACAGATTTCCCAGCAGCTAACTGGGCTAAAAAAACCATTGCACCGATAAAACCAGAGGCACCGAAGGCAATATAGATAAACTTTCTTAAGCCTCGGTAGGGATGTTGTGCTTCTGCTTTTAGCCTGGCATACTTCTCTGGATTGATTTTTTGCCGAGAGACTTTGGGATTGGGGTCAGGATTTTTTGAGTTCGAGTTTGTCATTAATGTTTTACCCTAACTTAGCTGACTGATTTGCTATTGCTATAGTAATATTTGCTATATTAATAAACTGGTGCCGATGTAGCTCAGTGGTAGAGCATTCGATTCGTAATCGAACGGTCGGCGGTTCAAATCCGCTCATCGGCTTTGGGTAAGCATAGAGCTATCAGTTATCAGCTATCAGTTATCAGCTATCAGCTATCAGCCAAAGGCCTGTGGCCAAGCTACACTGAACAGCTTTTGAATAAAATCAGCTGACCGCTGACCGCTGACCACTGACTGTTGACCACTGACCACTGACCACTGACCGCTGACCGCTGACCGCTGACTGCTTACCCACTGATATTAGTTTTAAGGATATTAAAGCTCAAATGGGAGCCACCTTTAGGTATGATCTTAAAAAAGTATGAAGTTAATCGTGTAGCGAGGTAAGATGGTTTTTGATCTAGATTCCAAATTCTAGAACTTTCACCATTAGACCAATGTCTCACCTACTTCTTCATCTTCCGTATTTCATATCTTCTTGGGAGAACTCAACATGGTAACCCTCAAAATCATTGTTTATATAGTCGTTAGCTTCTTTATTGCCTTATTTGTGTTTGGCTTTTTGTCAAACGATCCATCTCGTAACCCTAAGCGGAAGGATTTCGAGTAAATAGCGATCGGCCAACTAGAGATAGCCACAGCTCTTTAACACGGGACTATACAGACAAAACCACGCTCTTAGAGGAGGGTGGTTTTGTATTTGTGGTTAATTATTGTAATATGGGCTGTCTTTGTCGATAACCGATTTGGAACTACAATCTTGGGGATTGAGTCAAGGATTGTTGGTCTGAATAGTAAAACACCAGACAATTAGTGAAAAATGCCCCAGCCAGTTCAGCCGCCGGTCGTACCCGCAATTATTCAAACCGTTAAACCTTCCCAGACCACTAGCCACCTAGATGAATTATCTCAAACCATAACCGTTTCGGCACAGTACCAAAAACAGCAAAACCAGGTACTGCTCAAACCCTACCCCACAGGAGAGCTCAAGATTGAGGCTTTCCCAATATTAGCCACAGACAAAAGCGCTGCTAGCTTAGGTCCACCCATTTCCCCAGCAGTTGGCCAGACCTTGCCAAGGATAACAAACAGCCAAGACAATTGGCAACTAGGGCAAGGACAACAGTGGCAACAAGCTCTTCTAAAACTAGGAATCAAGCAACCACTCAATCCTGATTTAACGTCCTTACTCAAGAGTCCAACTCCAGAAGCACCATCAACTCTGGAACCGGAATTTTCTACTAGGGTTTCTCCTAGGTTTTCCTCATCGGTTACTTCTGAGACACCCGTTGCTGATTCTGGGTATGATTCCGCCCCCCTAGCCCCCCAGCGAGCAATCCCTCGCTGGGGGGAACAAAACCTTCAAAGTCCCCTGCCCCCCTCACCACCCAATTTTGGGGGGAATTATCGGACTTCAATTGAGCAACGCCAACCTGATCGCCAAGCTGATAGCCAACCTGAGATTAAACCTGAGCCTGGGAATCAGGAAAGATTCTTTGCTGTCAAATCCTACCCCAAACCATGTTCTACTCTTGAAACCTTACCGAATCCAGATGAATCCTTGAGTATCAATTCCAATTGCCCTTTGCCAATTGCTAGAAGCAAGCGCATTATAGCTCAAGAGCGGGGGGGAGAGACTAGAGAGTTTGAGTTAATCATCCCTGAACAATCTAACCCAGCTTCCCTAGACGAGACTGCACCACCATCAGACCAAGACTTGTCTCAACCCCAATCTGGTTCCGAGTTAGATTCCGAAGTTACTGCTCCTACAATTACCTTCGATACCAATGAGCAGCTAGACATACTTGAGCTGACTTCAGACCGTCAGGAGTATGACCAAACCAGACAAGTGATTACAGCGGTGGGTAATGTTACCTTGCGGTTCCAAGATGCCTTACTAGAAGCTGACCGTCTGCAAGTCAACTTGCCTACTCGGATTGTGGTTGCGGATGGGAATGTGGCTCTGACCCGTGGTAACCAGGTGCTAGAGGGAGAGCGCTTTGAGTATTATTTTGTTCAAGATACTGGTGTGGTTTTCAAGGCTAGGGGAGAATTTGTCAGAGCAAGTTCAGATTCTGGGCCACCCCCCCCAACTCAACCGGTCAGTCGCAGAATTATTAATAGCCAGCCCTTAACTGGAATTAGTAATCCTGGAGCCTTTGCCATTGAGTTTGGTGCTCGGGTTATTCCCAATGCTGAAACTGGGACAAGCACAACAACCATAGAATCCCCAGAAATAGAAGGGACTATCAATAGATTCCGCTATGAAGCCGACCGGGTGGAGTTTGACGGGTTAGAAGGAGTTGCTACTAATGTCAGAATTACCAACGACCCCTTTTCCCCACCAGAGTTGGAGTGGCGCACCAGAAATGCTCGATTTAGACGGATTTCCCCAGAAGTAGATGAAGTAGTTGCCAAGAATCCTCGACTGGTTTTTGATCAAGGGTTTTCCTTGCCTACATTTCGTGAACGGTTTGTGATTGACCGCCGTGAGCGGCAACCGAGTTTATTGGATTTTGGGTATGATGATGACGACCGGGGTGGTGTGTTTATTCAGCGTGGCTTCAAGATAGTTGAAACTCCCTCGGTCAGGTTTAGTCTAACACCACAGTTCTTTCTTCAAAAAGCTATTCTTGGAGACAATGATGAAGATGAGAACAATGATGCAGAAGGTGGTGGCGTAATCGATCCGGCTAACTTTGGTTTGCTTGTTGACCTCGATGCTACCTTAGGTTCACGCACTACACTAGTAGGTTCCGCAGCACTCACTAGTCTGGATCCTGAGGATTTAGAAAACGAAACTAGGGGGAGTTTGCGCCTCCGACAAACTATTGGTAACACCTACCCTCATCGCTTGACCTTAGAAGCTAGCTACCGCGATCGCCTTTTTAACGGGTCTTTGGGTTTCCAAACCGTTCAGAGTAGTATTGGGGGTATATTTGAATCACCGACAATTCCCTTAGGGAAAACTGGCTTGACTATTCGATATCAAGCTGGCGTTCAGCGCATTAATGCTAACACAGATCGAGTAGACTTGCTACCTCTGCCACCTCGGGATAACAATCGGATTAATTTGACCCGTTATCAAGGGAGTGCAACCTTAACTTGGACACAACCCCTTTGGCAAGGTAAAATCTTGCCAGCAACTGCTGAAGAAGGTATGCGCTATACACCAGCACCACTGCTTCCCAATATTCAACTGAATTCATCCATTACGGGTGTTGCTAGTGCCTATAGTAACGGTGATTCTCAAGAGTTTCTCCGTGGGAACATTGGCTTAACTGGGCAATTCGGTCATTTTTCTAAACCGTTTCTGGACTATACGGGTTTTAATATCAGCTATAGTCAGGTAGCTTTAGGAAATACATCACCATTTTTATTCGACCGAGTTGCAGATACTCGTATTCTTAATGCTGGTATTACCCAACAACTCTATGGTCCCTTTCGAGTGGGTTTTCAGACTTCCCTAAATTTAGATACTAATCAGGAAATTAGTACTGATTTCTTTTTAGAGTATTCTCGTCGAAGCTACAATATTTTATTGCGCTATAATCCAGTTCAACAACGGGGTTTAGTTGGTTTACGAATTAATGATTTTAATTGGACAGGTGCAACGGAGCCTTTTGATACGTTTAGCAACAGCTGGGAGGATGATTAGGGAGTCGGGAGTCGGGAGTCGGGAGACGGGGGTCGGGAGTCGGGAGGCGGGGGTCGGGAGTCGGGAGTCGGGGGTCGGGCGTCGGGTGTAGGGAGTAGGGAGGCGGGAGTGGTGGGAGGAGCAC
>NZ_JAAHHU010000018.1:0-19104 GCF_010672095.1 Moorena sp. SIO3I6
CACTCGGATTTCGCGAGGGATGGTTTTTCACCATCATGATTATCAAGTTGTCATGGTTTGTTGAACCAAGCAGCTAATCCTCCAAACCCTTATAGGGTAAGGTTTATAGCTAACGAGTCGCACCTGAGTCTGCATCCTAGTTGGCAATCCCGGAAATTACCGGGAATTGCCAAGGCTTACACTAGGAGGACTGTGTACCTGAATCAGAGCTCCATCAGCGGTATAGATTTCCATAGGGATATCGGAATTATAGCTAATCCCTTTGAGGGCATCTTCTAAAGTCAATACGTGATTGACGATGCCAGCGTGAGCCTCTACATCACCTCTGACTTGAGCCGTAATGGCTGTTTGTCTGACCTGATACATATAAGTAGGTGTTAATTCTACTTTAATCAGACTTTCATCAATGGTGTAATTACAAACTCGAGTTTCCCCAGTACAGATTTGTTCAAGATCACTACCAATTTGTTTTAACTTTACCTGCAACTGCAACTTGCTTTGAACTGCCTTAAGGGCGTTTTGATAAGGATCAATTAAAGACTGTGCATTTTTGTGGTAGTATGTAGAGTTAGGAACTTGCTTCACGTAAGTTAAAGCGTTGCGCCAATGAATCGCAGCCACCGACCATTGCTGCTTTCCCTGAGCTTTTTGAGCCAACTGAGCCAAACGTAGTCCCTGATTGTAGGCGTTGGTAGCAATTTTTTCCTGGGTTTTGCGATCGCGCGCCCTGGCCAGATTATTTTTATAGAATTCCTCCAGTCGTTGCTTGTCCTCTTCAACGGTTGTTCCTTTAGGAATTTTGTTCAGACGGTCTAATGCGGTTTTCCAAGTACTATAGACTAGTTGCCATTCCTCTAAAGTCTGGGCTACACCCTGACGAGCTTGGGCAATCTGAGCCGCTTTCTTAGCTGCTTTCATAATCTGATTACCCTGTCTTTCTTTGAGTAATCGCCGATTAACTTCCTCTAAATTGACCTTATATAGCTTAATTTTATGTTGCGCTATAGCATTCAGGCTACTCTCCTTAGGCATTTGTTCAAGGCGGGCAATTGCCTCTCGCCACAGTTTTTGAATTGCTATCCACTTTGATGCCTTATGGGGAGGATTTTTCCCTTTATGACCTGCCCTAGCCGCCATTTGCATGGCTGTCACTAACTGATCTAGGTCTTTACCTCTGACTTGATAGGCTTGAAGCAACTCTTGTGCTGTGTCATGCTTCATTGACCAAAACGGAATTGCTTTGAGTGCTTCAATCGCTGTCTTTAATTGCTTCTGAGCTTCGAGAATCTCCTTTCCCGATTTGGGTTTTTTCAGGGTGTCTGCTGACTTTTTACTCAATAGCTGAGCTTCATTCAGTACAGTACAAGACCCAAATACGCAGGGACGGGTAAAAACATAAAAGCCGCCGGTTAAAAATACTAAACCCAATCCCATGCCCACCACCACCAACAAAAGAAACGTACTTTTAGAATTTCCTTCATGGGGTTGTAGTGTTTCAGGGAATGGCTCATCGGTTTGAGCCTCGGGATCAGAAATTGGTTCGTCCCAAGGATGGGCTGCAACGTCAGAATCCATTGATTGATCGTTGCTTTGGTTAGACTCAGGGGTTAACTGGTTAGAATCCATTGCCTGTAGCAGGAGGAAAGCCAGGGATACCAAAAAAGGTACTTAATCTTAACCCAAAATATCCTCCTATGCTGCCAGTGGTTAGGCAGGAATTGGTGAGATATTAAGGCAACAGTGAGGAATTATAGGGGTTAGGGGGAAATTATGAAGAATCAAAGAAGCAAGCAGTGACATCCTCCGACACCGTCATCTTTGATTGGGTCTAGACTTCCAACCTTACGATTAGACATGCCAAGATCCGCACTTATCTAGAACCATCAACAAACAGCTACCGTGATCTGGCTGCGGCGGTGATCTGGAGTTATCAACTATTGACTTCTATCATAGATTAATAACTTAGTGATGGCGTTTAAAGCGATCGACACCTGCTTCCCTTCTACCTATTCTACCTAGGGGCTACTGGGGGAATAATTTTCCTGTTTTTAATAACCAATTTCAGGCCGCTTCAGCTGGCAGACACTTTCACGGAAGTGTTTCTACAGCATGGACCAAGTGGCAAAAGATTTGAAATGTCGTGCTTAGGATTGTTCGCGAATCATGCATCTACTAGAATACCAGGCTAAAGAATTATTCCGTGAGATTGGCATTCCGGTTTTGCCTGCTCAACGCATTGACCATCCTACCGACATCAAGGGATTACAGATTCCCTATCCGGTGGTGCTCAAATCTCAAGTATCTACTTATGGAGACAACCCAGCTCGTCGCATCCGGTGTGTAGAGAATACCATCGATGCGATCGCAGCAGCTAGGGCAATTTTCAAACTCCCGATTCTGGGTAAGCATCCTCAAGTGCTGCTAGCAGAATCCCGTTACAATGCTGAACAAGAATTTTATCTAGCCGTGTTCCTAGACTACAACTTGGCCCGTCCTGTGCTATTTGGTTCTTCCCAAGGGCGTATGGACACCAAAGCCTTGATCACCGATATGCAAAAGGTTGTGGTCGAGCAAAACTTTTCACCCTTCTATGGGCGGCGTCTTGCCATCAAAATGGGACTTCATGGTAACCTGATTGAGTCAGTGAGTGGGATTATTAATAAAATGTACCAACTTTTTGTCCAAAAAGATTTGGACATAGTGGAAATTAATCCCCTCGGTGTTAGCCCGACTGGTGAACTCATGGCTCTTGATGGCAGGATTGCTATCAACGACAAGGCTCTGAGACGTCATCAGGATTTGATCAACTTGACATCGACCATGGCTGACAGTGGATTTTACCAAGAGATGCCCACTAACTCAAGCCATAATTTCAATGGTTGTGATCTCAAAGGTCGTGATCTCAAAGGCAACATCGGGATTATATGCAACAGCATGTGTCTAGCTGCAACAACAGTTGATCTGGTATACCAAGCAAAGGGTAAACCAAGACAGTGTCATCTCGTTCCAACTATCAACTCTAACCAATACTGGCCAATAACCCCTGCTGCCATAGAGGAACTGCAAGAGGCTTTGCGAGAACTAACCACATCCGAAGGGATTAAAGTGGTCTTAGTGAATATCTTGAGCAATAGGGCTACCAGCAATGCCGCAGCTGAGATGATTGCCAACTATCTACTGTCTCAAAGTTGGGAAACAGCTGTACTCAATTCAGAGAACCAGGAGCAAAATTCCACCAGTCATCCCCTTAGCTCCCTTCACCAAGACCTGTTATCTAAGGGCAAATCTCCTGGATCAGCCTCTGGGATTGAGAGACCTCACCTTGTGATCCGTTTAGTTGGGACAAATTTTCACTCGATTCAACAGCGTTTGGCTCAGCTCCCGGTACACTTTACAGACAATTTAGATGAGGCAGTCAAGCAAGCTGTATCTCTTGCCAAGAAGGGGTCACGACGTCCTAACCTAGTCAGCTAGCTGAGTGCGTCAGTGCTCAGTTACGATTCTTTTGTTCCTTATCCTTTTTGATTAGCCAGAGTCTTCTGGCAACTCAAAATGATCAATGATCATTGATCATTGATCATTGACCAATGACAAACAACAAATGACTAAGGATCAATCACCAATTAACTTGAGCAGCGATAGCAAAGTCCTAGTACAAGGTATTACACAACCCTTAGGTTTGTACTACGCTGCCCGGATGAAAGCCTATGGCACCAATGTCGTAGCCGGAGTTAGTACTGGTCAGGGAGGGCAAACCTTACATGGCATTCCTGTATTTGATTTAGTAGAGCAGGCTTGCCATCATGTCGAAGCTGTAGACACAACCATTATTTTTGAAGAATCTTACCAGGTCAAAGATGCTGCCTTGGAAGCGATAGATGCTGGGATAGGGCAAATTATTCTAGTGACTGGTGGTATTCCTCCCTTGGATATGGTAGAATTGATAGCTATTGCCCAAGCTACTAAGACAATTATTCTTGGTCCGAGCAGTTCTGGAATTATTGTTCCAGGAAAAGTTTTGCTAGGGACTCACGAAAGTGAATTTTACACCCCTGGCTCAGTGGGATTAATTACCCGTGGTAGTTATCTGATCTACGAAGTGGCTTTTGGCTTAACTCAAGCCAACCTAGGACAGTCAATCGCGATTAACCTTGGCAGTGAAGCAATTGTTGGTTCTTCGTTTAGCTATTGGCTGGAGGTTTTGGAAAAAGATAAAGCTACAAACGTTATTGTCCTAGTTGATCAGACTGGTGGCGGCTACGAAGACGTGGCCGCCGCTGCCTATATAGCCCAGGAAATCCATAAACCAGTGATTTCCTACATTGCAGGACGTTATACACCAGAGACACAACTAATTAGTAACCCTAGTGCTATGCTATCGACTCACCTACCAGAGGCTATGAGTAATATGACTAAAGTGTCTACGGCACAGGGAAAAGTGGCAGTATTTAAGCAAGGGAGAATCCCAGTAGCCGAACGCCCTTCCCAAATTCCCATCTTGGTTCAAAAGGCTCTCGAGCATTGACAGGCATTGATTCGCCACCCCATTACCCATTGGTCGGATTTACATCATACTTTGCATACTACAAACTGACATGGGTAATGTGGGTTATAACCGGTAACCTACAACCTACAACCTACAACCTTTAACCTACAACTTTTAACCTTGTTAAGCCTAGTTTTTTGCAAAGTATCGTTAAGCGGGCTGGAATTTGGTTGAGATTGTTTACTAGAAAACAATCCTTTGGAAATAAATCGATAAAATAGAGGATGTAGGGTTTATGATAAGACCCAACTAATCGTCGTTTTCAACTGACCTAGTTTAAATTTCAATTAATTTATGGAACTTAGTGGCTCATCTGCCAACTCTTCTGACCCTCACCCATATAGATGGGCAGAAGTCTTGGGTACGGTAATTGCGCTGTTGACCTTAACATTACCTTTGTTGATCATCGCTTACTACTCTTCTTCAAATAACTACGTTAATGTTTTGCCACAACCCACCTACTCGCCTACGAGATTAGAAAATTGAGATACAAGTTTTTTAGATAACCAAAGAAGGATATGTGGGTGCGCTGATTTAAAAACCTTCAATAGCTCAGGTGTAATAGAAAATGCCAGCGTCATGTCTCCTAGGCAATGGCGTAAGGGGGATTCTGTGAAATCTCAGCTTTATAGAAAGTTTGAGTTGAATGGTATACCACTTGCCTTGGCTCCTTGATGATAGTTAACAGCGGACTTGGAAAAGGAGAAAGGGGAATCAGAGGAGATTGGTGTCGTCTCTTTCACCCAGGCTACCTCTGATCAAGCAAAGGGAAGGGAGACAAGGGAAAACCATCAACAATGAACAACAATGAACAATTACCAGTCTCCGTCGCTATATGCCAGCTTAAGTTGGTAGCCTTCACCCATAACCTTTCACTTTTCACTTTAACTAAATCTCTAAGGCAAAAAAACCTTTAATTTAAAGAGAATGAAAAAAATATAACTAGAAAATAAAAGAGTTTGTAAAGTTGCGGAATTTCCCGGTTTAGGGATTGAAAATTATGTCAATGTGCGTAAAGATTAATTTCGCCTAACTCCATTTTTGGGCGTATTCCCAAAATGATTTTCATCGCAAAAGGATTCTGGCAACACTTAACTAATGTAGGTTTACTGACTTTGGTTTACCTTGGGCTGGCAAACTTAGTCCATGGATTGATTGGAGGGAATACATTAGTACCACCAGTTTGGTCTCCCACAGGAATTACCCAAGCAACCGTATTACTACTAAGGGAGCATCTTTGGTGGTTAACCGAACACCAAGGAGTTTTGCCATCGGTTTCTTGGGGACAATTTTTCTGGACTGTGTCGCCTCAGAGGTTCTGGCCAGTTTCTGGGATCACTGCTTTAGGCTATATCTTGTCAGTATTGCTCTCGATAGGATTGGCACTGTGGTGGCAGCTTCGTCCTTCCCTAGAACGGCGACGAGATGTATTGGGTTTCCTAGGGGTGTCGATGTTTGCCACACTCATCGCTCCGACTGTCAGTCTAACTCACTTACACCTGAGTGGTGAATTTGATGGTAGGAATTTCGGCTGGATGTGGTGGCAATGGTGGTTAGGGGACTTAATGGTGGTTTTAGTCGTAGTACCAGTGTTTTTAGTTTGGTGCTACCTAGTGAAGGAGTTGAAGGTTGGCAGGTTCAAGGTTGAGAAAGTTGAAGAGTCAACCCAAACTAACCTCCAACTGTCTAACCAACAACCGTTAACCCCTCAAGCAAGCATAAAGATAAAGCAAATTATTTTGGTAGCTATCTGGCTGATTTCACTCTTGACAGTGAGTTGGGGAGTGTTTGGGTCGGACATTGCGCCAGAAATGGCAACCTATCCCCTCGCCTGCTTGATATTTCCCTGGCTGATTTGGGCTGCCCTCCAATTTGGTCAACGCCTGACCACCCTAGGCTGCTTGATGGTATCGAGCATTGCCATTGTAGGAACCAGTTTGGGTACCGGACCGTTTCTTGCCAGCACCGGGAACTTGAGCGAAGCAGTTCCCCTACTACAGGTTTTTATGATACTGATGGCGACAATCCCTTTATTCTTGGCAGCGACTACATCAGAACGAAACTCAGCAGCAGAGTTGTTGCGCTTAAGCGTTGCCAAATACCGCAGCATCTTCGAAAATGCTGTCGAGGGCATTTGTCAGACCACACCTGACGGACGCTATATCAGTGCTAACCCCGCACTAGCGAGAATATATGGCTATCAATCACCGGAAGAACTCATAGCAAGTGTCACCGATATTGCCCACCAACTTTACGTTGATCCTCAACGACGGGCAGATTTGCTTCTACAGCTACAGGAAGATGGTGTTGTTTCAGGGTTTGAAGCACAGATTTATCAAAAAGATGGTACTATAATTTGGATTTCCAAAAACGTGCGGGCTATCCGCGATAGTAGTAACTTTCTACTCTACTACGAAGCTACTGTTGAGGAGATCACAGAGCGCAAGCACGCTCAAGAGGCACTCCGTAACCAGAATGAACGGCTGGAACATCAATTTCAAGAGCGAACAGCTACCTTGAGGCAGCTCAATCGACAATTAATCGCGGAGGTTCTTGAACACAAGCGCATTGAGGATGCACTTAGGGAGAGTGAGGAACGGTTTGCTCTGGCTATTCAAGCTAACACCAACGGACTCTTTGAAATCAACCTGAAAACCTATGATCATTACTACTCGCCCCAATTTCTCAGCCTGATTGGCTACCCATTGGATCAAGAGGGACCGACCATTAATGAATTACTGGCGCTGATTCATCTTGAGGATCAAGATCAGGTCAAAGCCATCCTAGATAACCTATGTGCTGGACGAAGTTCTCAGCGATGCAGCGCGGTCTTGGGGGTTTCCCCCATGAGCGACTGCATCAAGAAGTGGAAACAAAGGTTTCGTCTGCTGCGCAAAGATGGCTCAATTTCCTGGATTCTCTCGACTGGTCTAGTGATCTCAGATGATCAAGGTAAAGTGGTTCGTCTAGTCGGTACCTTTACTGACATTACTGATAGCCAGAGAGTTAAAGCCTTATTAGCTGGACAAAATCGTATCCTGGAAATGATTACCCAGTGGGAGAAGCTGCCAGATGTACTAGACCAACTGGCTCGATTGATTGAGCAGCAATTTCCCAAAATTAGGTGTGCCTTCTTCCTGGTGGACAAAAATGGGGTTAATTTGCGTTATACTGCCGCTCCCAGCCTTCCAGAATCCTACATTCAGGGGATTGATGGTATGGTTATTGGTCCATATATGGGTTGCTGTGGCACTGCCGCCTATTGGCGAGAACCGGTCATGGTTAAGGATATTGCCACTCATCCCTTGTGTCGAAGTATAAGGGATTTGGCACTTTGCCACAATCTCAGAGGGTGTTGGTCTATCCCGATTTTGTCCACTCAAGGGACGGTGCTAGGCACCTTCTCAACCTATTACACTGAACCTCATACCCCAAACCGCGAAGAGCAAGAACTGGCGGATAAGGCCACCCAACTCGCTAGAATTGCCATTGAGCGCTCTGTGGCACAGGAGGATGTGCTCCGTACAAATGCCATGCTCAAAGCGCAACAAGAAGCTGCCATTGATGGAATTTTAGTGGTTGATGAAAATTTTCGGGTGGTTTCCTACAACCACCGTTTCTGTGACTTGTGGCAGACTCCAGAACAGTTGTTTCAAGCCAATCATATTAAAGAATTGCTCAAGCAGGTGAGTTCTCAACTGAACCATCCCGAAGAATTTCTGGCTCAGGTGGACTATCTTCAGGCTCATCCCAAAACAACGAACTACGATGAACTTTTAATCAAGGATGGGCGTATTTTTGACTTTTATTCAGCACCAGTGCTTACCAGTGGTGGGGATTACTATGGTAGAATCTTCTGTAACCGAGATATCACTGAACGCAAGCTATCAGAGGCAAAACTACGGCAGGCGGAACAGAAGTATCGCAAATTAGTTGAGTCAGCTGGTGATGCCATTCTGATGGCAGATGCGGAAACCGGAATCATCCTGGAAGCCAATCAGATGGCGGAACAGATGCTGGGCCGTGGGAGATCTGAAATTATTGGGTTACATCAGAGTAAGATTATTCCACGAGAACGATTCAAAGCCTACTCCCAAATTTTCCAGCAACATGTGGAGGCAGGGGGTGTATTTCAAGTAGAACTGGAATTACTGCATCAAGTTGGTACAACCGTGCCTGTAGAAGTTAGTGGGACTACTTTAGAGCTGCAAGGGAAGACAGTTGTGCAGGGAATTTTTCGAGACATTAGCGATCGCAAACAGGCAGAACAGGCGTTGAAGCAGGCTAAAGTTGAGGCGGAAGTAGCCAATCGGGCTAAGAGTCAATTTTTAGCCAACATGAGCCATGAATTACGTACCCCCCTTAACGGAATTTTAGGTTATGCCCAAATCCTCCAAGAGGAACCTAATCTGAGCGCTACGCAAAAAGAGCAGCTGAGTATTATTCAGCAAAGTGGTCAGCATCTGTTAACCCTACTCAATGACATCCTGGATCTATCAAAAATCGAAGCCAGAAAAATGGAACTGGATGTCAGAGATTTTCAGTTTCCCAAGTTTCTGGAAGGTATTGTGGAAATTGTGGTGATCAGTGCTAAACAAAAAAACATTTCATTCCGTTACGAATTCCTTTCGCCCCTCCCTGAATTTGTCAAGGGTGATGAAATAAGACTGCGACAAGTTCTGATGAACCTTTTGGGAAATGCTGTCAAATTTACAGATACTGGCGAGGTAACGTTTAAAGTTGGTTATTTGGGGTGTTCAGAGTTGAACGTTGATCGGTCTTTAACCGAAAAGCAAGGTACTCAAAAAATGCGCTTTGTCATAGCAGACACTGGCATTGGTATCCCACCAAAACAACTAGCAGAAATATTTTTGCCATTCCATCAAGTGGGTAACACTGACCGTCAGGTTAATGGTACAGGCTTAGGACTATCGATTAGTAAACGTTTAGCGGAATTAATGGGTAGTGAATTAAAGGTTAAAAGCACTGTAGGTCAAGGTAGTATTTTTTGGCTAGATTTAGATTTACCAGATGTTTCCCAGGAACAACAAGGAGGACAAGGAATTGTAGAATCCACTAAGGAAGAGAAAGCTGAAGAGGTTATGCCTGTAGCGCCATCGCCAGAGAAAATCTCCGTTCTGTATGAACTCGCCATCATCGGTGATATTAGAGGGATCCAAGAGGAAGCTAATTTGATTGAACAGTTGGATGATAAATTCATCCCCTTTGCTCAAAATTTGCGTCAATTATCAAAAGGCTTTCAAGAAAGACAAATACTGGAATTTGTGGGCCAGTACATGGATAAAAAATACCGCGAATAACCTCGTAAACCAAATAATTTAAAAAATAGATAAACTGAGTTGAAATAAAATACAAAAATTTTGTAAAATCAAGCCATTAAAATGATTGTTTAATCCAGAAATAATTTATTATATTTTTAGGGGTGTATTTTGAAGGTTTATTTTAAAATGTCAATAACTATTTTTTTGGGGAGATGATATCCGATTAGTTTGACTTTTAGAATTAGCCATTGATTAGCGACAAACCCCAATAACGAGTTCATGTGATTATGAATATTTCCTCAGTAACTCAAACTAATAATTATTCCTCTTCCAGGAAAATTACCCTAACTGAGAGCTATAACAAAATTGGCTATAAAGGTGTAATTGTGATTGTTGATGATAGTCCGACTAATTTAGGGGTGATGTTTGAGTTGTTGAGCAATTCTGGCTTCAAAGTCTTAGTCGCTCAAGATGGCTATAGTGCCCTCCAGA
Source organism: Moorena sp. SIO3I6 (assembly GCF_010672095.1). Classification (NCBI taxonomy): domain Bacteria; kingdom Bacillati; phylum Cyanobacteriota; class Cyanophyceae; order Coleofasciculales; family Coleofasciculaceae; genus Moorena; species Moorena sp. SIO3I6. The sequence continues at coordinate 10,321 of NZ_JAAHHU010000018.1, forward strand.
AAGTCAACTATACTCAACCGGATCTAATCTTACTGGATATTATGATGCCCGGAATTGATGGGTTTGAAACTTGCCGTCGCTTGAAAGCTCAAGAGTCAACTAGAGACATCCCAGTTATTTTTCTGACGGCTCGTACTGATACTCTCGAAAAAGTTAAAGGTTTCAAACTCGGTGCAGTAGATTATCTCACCAAACCAGTGCAGCAGGAAGAAGTAAGAGCGAGAGTCAACACTCACTTGAAACTCGGGCGTTTACAAAAGCAACTACAAGAACAAAATTTTCAACTTCAACAGGAAATCAAGCAGAAACAAGAAGCTGAGCATAAATATCGCAGTATATTTGAAAATGCCACTGAAGGCATTTTTCAAGTTACACCAGAAGGACAATTTATCACCGCTAATCCAGCACTCGCAAGTATTTTGGGCTATCAGTCGCCAAAAGAACTGATTAATCAAGTCACCGATATTGGGACACAACTCTACCTCGAACCGATGCGTCGTGACGATATATTAGCCCTAATCCACAAAGAAGAAACCTTATCAGACGTTGAGTCCGAGGTCTATCGGAAAGATGGTATGGTAATTTGGATTTCGGAAAATATACGAGCAGTCAGAGACAATTTTGGTGATTTACTCTACTACGAAGGGACAGTTAGCGACATTACAGAGCGAAAAAAATATGAAGATGAACTTCGTCGTGCCCGAACCCAAGCTGAGCTTTTGCTGCTTAATATCTTGCCCCAACCGGTTGCAGAACAGTTAAAAAAAGGAGAACGTACCCTGGCAGAAAGTTTTGAAGATGTAACTGTTTTGTTTGCTGATTTAGTTGACTTTACCAAACTATCAACCCAAACCTCTCCCACCGAACTGGTCGAAATTCTGAATGTAATTTTTTCAGAGTTTGACCAACTAGCTGAGGAGCATGGTGTGGAAAAAATTAAGACGATTGGTGATGCTTATATGGCTGTTGCCGGTCTGCCAAAACCCTGCAAGTATCATGCGGACGCGATCGCTAAAATGGCATTGGATATGCAAAAATTAATTGCCCAGTACAATGCTCAAACGAATCAAAATTTCCGTCTCAGGATTGGCATCAACAGTGGACCAGTGGTGGCTGGGGTAATTGGAATCAAAAAATTCAGCTATGATTTGTGGGGTGATACGGTAAATATGGCTAGCCGTATGGAATCTCAGGGTATACCAGGTGGCATTCAGGTTACAGGTACAACATATGAAAAATTAAAAGATAAGTACCTGTTTGATAAACGGGAACCGTTTGAAGTCAAAGGCAAAGGGAAAATGACTACTTATCTGCTCACAGGTCCATTAGCAATGGGTAATGGGTAATGGGTAATGGGTAATTGACCTAACTATACATGAGTTGACCCTTGACGGATTTCTTTAGTTCAGCCTTTAGATCAGCAGTTTAGCAACACCCTAAATTAAACTAACCCATGGAAAAATAACCCAGATTGAGCAACCTGTGCTACTATCTGGGAAAATCCTCCTAGCTGAGATCACCAATGGGTAAGGTTCTGGTGTTAAACGCCTCCTATGAGCCGCTCAACATCACCAACTGGCGACGGGCGGTTGTGTTGTTGATCAAGGGTAAGGCAGAGCGTATCGAACATAACGGCAAATACGTTTACGCAGATTTTCCACTGCCTACAGTGATTAGACTGCGCCATTACGTCCGGGTACCCTACAAAGAGATTCCCCTTACCCGTCGTAACATCCTGCACCGTGATGGTCACTCTTGTCAATACTGCGGTTACAGTGGTGATGACTTAACGTTAGATCATGTAATTCCTCGTTCTCGCCATGGAGGTGACTCCTGGGAAAATCTTGTTACAGCTTGCGTGCGCTGCAACGTCAAAAAAGGGAATCGCACCCCTAAAGAAGCCAACATGATGTTGCGAACCCAACCCCGGAGACCTTATAGTAGTCTCCACTTTGAAATTGCTAAAGACTTAAAAACTGGACGGCATCAGGAGTGGCGGAAGTATGTGATTGGTGCCTAGTCCGCTAACTCATGTCACGACTAATCAAGCCAAAAGGGGATTAACCAATGGCTAATGACTAATGACTACTAACTAATGACTAACAATTTACTTAACAGTGGTGCATCTAGCTTAGATTCAGAACAGGTTGATGCTAAAGCGCAACCGTCATCTACTCAAGATGTAAATTCTTCCGTGGGAAATTCCCAAACAACAAGGCGGCAGTCGGCTACATCAGGTTCAAAAGTACATTCAAAAGTACATTCAAAAGTACAACAGTTCCAAGAGACTCTAGAGCGTCATCAAAATGAGCGGCAACTGATCATCCTACAAGATTTCCCTGACCCAGATGCTCTCTCTAGCGCTTGGGCTTACCAGCTGATTGCCCAGGAGTATAATATCCAATGCGATATTGTCTATGCTGGTACCCTCTCTCACCAGGAAAACATTGCCCTGGTTAAGCTGACTGGTTTACCAAGCAAACGCTGGAGTGTGGAGAGCACAAAAAATCAAGATTTATCGGTGTATCAGGGCTATGTGCTGATTGATAATCAGGGTACAACCACCCAGCTGTTACCGATTGTTACCGAGGCGAATATTCCTCTAATTGCAATATTTGATCATCACAGTAGTCAAGGGGAGTTGAAAGCAGAATTTATTGACCTTCGTCCTCAAGCAAGAGCCACCGCGACGCTATTAACCCATTACCTTCAGGCTGGGTTACTACAGCTCGATAGTAGCATTAGTGAACATATCAAATGTGCGACAGCTTTGATGCATGGTCTGCGCTCTGATACTAATATGCTGATGCAGGCTCAGGAAGAGGATTTCTTGGCAGCTGGATATCTGAGCCGCTTCTATGACACTCAACTCCTTAACGCTATACTCAAGACATCTCGATCTCGTCGAGTGATGGATGTTATTGAGCGATCGCTTAAATATCGCATTCTCCAAGATAACTTCTCTATGGCTGGTGTGGGCTATCTTCGCTATGAAGACCGGGATGCTATTCCCCAAGCTGCTGACTTTTTAGTTACTGAAGAAAATGTTCACACTGCTGTGGTTTATGGGATTGTTTACGATGAAGACCAAGAATTAGAAGTGGTGATTGGTTCCTTGAGAACCAATAAGTTAACCCTCGACCCTGATGAATTTATCAAAGAAGCTTTCGGTCAAGACAGTCATGGGCGTTTCTTTGGTGGTGGACGCATGATGGCTGGTGGCTTTGAAATTCCGACGGGATTCTTGAGTAGTTTTAATGACAAATCGGAGTATGCCAAGCTCAAGTGGGAGGTGTTTGATACCCAAGTCAAGCAAAAACTACTGCGATTAGTTAATCCCCAGGATACTGTTATCTAAACTCACATCTTGCACCATTCTCAATAAGCTTGGTTCATGTAGGGTGGGCAGTGCACCAGACAGATAATGAACCTTGCAAAGCGCGTTGGTAGGCACTGCCCACCCGAAGATTAATGACAATGGTGCAAGTACTCAGTAAACTAACTAATACCAACTGATGAACTCAGGAGTATTTTAAGTGTAGCGATCGCATTTTAAGCGAATCTCAACCATCAGCCCATGGAACTCTACTTAATTCGCCACGGTATTGCTGCTGAGCGAGGCACCTACAACAACGATCGAGAGCGGCCACTGACCAAAATTGGCCATGAAAAAACTAGTAAAGTAGCAAAGGAGCTCCATAAACGAGGGCTAAACTTTGACCTAATCTTGACTAGTCCATTGGTCAGAGCTAAGGAAACCGCTGCTATCCTCCAAGATGTTGGTTTAGGCTCATTGGTTGAAGAGTCGGATAGTCTCGCTCCTGAGGGTGACATTCACCAATGGCTCAGCTGGCTACAGCAGAGGTGGAGAAAGACTGATGTTCAAAGACGTTTGGCTCTAGTTGGTCATCAACCGGATTTAGCTAATTGGGCGGAAATGTTGGTGTGGGGAGTATCCGATCAAAAACTAGTGCTAAAAAAAGCTGGAGTAATTGGGTTAAAGCTTCCTAATACTGGGAAGCCCTTCGGTCGCAGTGAGCTATTCTTGCTGACCTCACCCAAGTGGTTAGTATAGCAATCTTTCAGGGTTGATGGTGTTCGGAATCTCCCCCCATTCATGGGTCAGAGAAGTCAAAGAGTGCTATAATATAGTCATCACAGTAAAAATAATCTTTGTAGCACGGAAGACTTAAGCACTAATCTCTGGTAAGTTGGCCTGAGATGAATGAAGATTCTGTAGGTAATAACATGATAGCTTGCGAGTACCAGCCAGGTTTAGAAGGCATTCCAGCAGCTCAATCTAGTATCAGCTACGTTGATGGGCAGAAGGGAATACTAGAGTATCGTGGCATTCGGATCGAAGAACTCGCATCAAAAAGTACTTTCCTAGAAGCCGCGTATCTACTGATTTGGGGTGAGCTCCCTACTAAGAACGAACTTTATGAATTCCAGGAGGACGTTCGCCTCCACCGACGGATCAAGTACAGCATCCGGGACATGATGAAATGTTTTCCAGAAACTGGTCATCCGATGGATGCTCTACAAGCCTCTGCTGCTGCTTTGGGTCTGTTTTACTCCAAGCGGGCTTTAGACAATCCACAATACATTCGGGGAGCTGTGGTTCGCCTTTTGGCTAAGATACCTACCATGGTAGCAGCATTTAAACAGATGCGCAAAGGGGACGATCCAGTACGCCCTCGGGATGATCTTGGCTATGCAGCTAACTTTCTGTATATGCTCAATGAGGAAGAGCCCACTCCCCTAGAGGCTCATGTCTTTGATGTTTGCCTGACACTCCATGCCGAACATACTATCAATGCCTCTACTTTTTCGGCTCTGGTGACTGCTTCTACTCTTACTGACCCCTATGCAGTAGTGGCATCAGCGGTGGGAACTCTAGCTGGTCCGTTACACGGAGGGGCGAATGAAGAAGTGATTACCATGTTGGAAACCATCGGCTCAGTGGAGAATGTCCACCCTTACTTGGAGGAGCGCTTGCAGCGCAAAGAAAAAATTATGGGTTGCGGTCACCGAGTCTATAAGGTAAAAGACCCGCGAGCAACTATACTTCAGAACTTAGCGGAACAACTGTTTAAGGAATCTGGCACAGACAAGTACTACGACATTGCTTTGGAGTTGGAGAAAGCAGTGGAGGAAAAACTGGGTCACAAGGGGATTTATCCCAATGTGGATTTCTATTCCGGCTTAGTTTACCGGAAGCTGGGTATTCCGAGTGACTTGTTTACACCAGTGTTTGCGATCGCACGGGTTGCAGGTTGGCTAGCTCACTGGAAGGAACAGCTAGCCGTCAATCGAATTTTTAGACCTACTCAAGTCTACACTGGCACTCACGATGCTCCCTATATTCCTATGGAAGCTCGTTAGTCGTTAGTCATTAGTCGTTAGTCATTGGTCATTGGTCATTGGTCATTTGGGCGTTGGTGATTCTTGAGGGAAGTCCCACGAATAATCATGTACTCGGCTCCCTCGGCCAAATGCCTAAGTTTTTATACCTAGTTTTCCTCCTTTTAAAAGCTGACAGCTGAGTGCTGATAGCTGTTCGCGTAGCGTGCGTGGCACAGGCTTCTAGCCTGTGATAAGTGCGCATATGCCTAGGAAAATAATAATTACCAATTACCAATTACCAAGTAACTAATGAAATTTCCATTAACCAAAAAATTCAATAAATTTATAATTTGGATATTAATAGGAGTGGTGCTGTTGGTAGGAGTTAACATTATCATTCCTGCCCCTCGCCATACCCCAAAAACCACCAATAAAATTCAAGGAATTTGGGTAACTCATGTCGGTAACAACTTTCTCTCCTATATAGGACAAACTGACAATGTATTTCACCAGTTATCTGGTCTGAATTTTAATCGAATTTACGTTGATGTTTATAATGGTGGAACTACCTATCCTAGTAACTATTCCCTCAAAAATAACTGGATTACCTTACCCTTCACCGACCCCCTAAAAGCCGCTATCAAAGAAGGTGAACGTCAAGGCTTAAAAATCTATGCTTGGTATGAGCATGGCATGATGCTTCATCTTAATTCAAAATTTGCTAAGCAGCATCCCAATTGGCTCCTGAAGACGTCAACAGGAGAAAAAGCTATCGATCAACATCTGTGGCTAAATCCAAACCACCCAGATGTTCAACAGTACTTCATTAATTTATTTACTGAAGTGGCTAAGAACTATCCCAACCTCTATGGTATTCAACTAGACGATCATTGGGGCATTCCAACTCAATTTGGAAATCACGCCAGAGTGATGACGGAATTAACCCGTAAAATTTACCAAGCGGTTAAAAAAATTAACCCTAATTTAATTATATCTCTTTCTCCCAATTCCCCAAGTTTTTCCTACAGAAAATACTCTCAAAATTGGTTGTATTGGATCCGCCAAGGCTTGATTGATGAAGTGATTGTCCAAATTTATCGCAAGACCAGCCAAGAAGTAATCAATACTCTAAGATCTTCGGGTTTACGAGAAGCTAGTTATTATGTTCCGGTAGCGGTAGGTATCTACAGTGGAGAATTCTATCGCCCTAAGCCTATAAATGAACTCAACAAGCAGATAAAAATAGCCGAAAACTCTGGTTATGGTTATTCTCTTTTCTGCTGGGAATCTACCTATAGTCCATTTCGTCGTCTAAAACCAGAGCACAAAGAAGCATTTGTTAAAACTTACTTGAGCATAAAGAAGCTTTTTTTTAACCTTATAAATTTTTTGTAACTATTAGTTTAAGCAGTCAGCTATAGCAAAGGTAAAAGGGAACAGGGAACAGGGAACAGGGAACAGGGAATAGGGAATAGGGAATAGGGAATAGGTAATAAGGAAAAAAAATTTCTGTACCTCATAGCTATCAGAAACACTATAGATGAGGCGAAACGATTTACTTAACTGACCTGTTTTAACCCATTAATCCTCTTTATCCTCTTGCCTTGTCTATAGATAAATCCTCAAAACCAATTAAATTTAGTTAAATTTTATTAAGTTTAATTAAGCTATGCCCTACCATGAAGCAAAACCTGATTGAAGGGAAGGTGAGCTCCCAGCTAACCCGACTAACGATACCCATGATTTGGGGAGTGTTTGCAGTTATTGCTATGAAGCTTCCACCACCTGGCTAACGCCGAGGTGGTGGTGTCCTATGCTAATCTAGAGCTACCCCTAGCCCATAGATCACACAGGCACGCCCAGCTTCTAGGCGATCGTCCAGAATTTTTACTGGAACGATCCTCGTTGCCATTTCTGCGAACGAGTTTAAGTGCCCCCCTAGCCCCGTACTTTGGCCCCTATCTGGGGCCAAAGTTTTCTAGGACAAGTTCAAGGAAAATCACAGGATTTATCAAGTAGGAATTTTAGAGGGAACAGGGAACAGGGAATAGGGAATAGGGAACAGGGAATAGGGAACAGGGAACAGGGAACAGGGAACAGGGAACAGGGAACAGGGAAAAGAGAAAAAAATGCTGTGTACCTCATAACTATGAGAAACAATACAATATAGTGGCTGTTCATCGTTTACCGTTAACTATCAACGATTAACTGTAAATAATTAACCCTAAAATGATGAACCGGGCAGCTTTAAAAATTCCTCCTCTTCTGGAGTATTAAGCCGACCAAGGATTTTATTGCGATGGGGAAAGCGACCAAAACGTTCAATCACTTCTAGATGACGATAGGCATAATTAATGGTACTAGCACTATCGGGATCATCTTTAAGAGTCGAGAATAATTCAACACAGTAGCGCTGATGTTCGAGATTTTCGCTATGCTCAAACGGTAAGTAGATAAACCAGCGCTGCACTGGTAAAAATTCTTTGTCAAAACCTTGATCAACAGCATACTGGGCAGTAGACAATGCTTTGGAGTCAGTGGCAAAAGCTTGGGGTTGACCCCGAAACATATTACGAGGAAACTGATCGAGTAAGATAATTAGCGCTAGGCAGCTATAGGGTGATTTTTGCCAGTTATCTAACTCCCCAGCCGCCGCCTGTTGATAGATGTCGAGGAAACGCGATTGCATTTCTTGGTCAAAATCTGGGTTCTTAGTAAACCAGACTTTGCGGGATTTGCCATAATCGGGTTCATCCGGTTTACCAAACCAGAAATTTAATATCTCATTGGAGCTATCCAAAGCCTTGCTCATAAGTTACTCTAGTTTTAAGGATTACGAATTTTGGACTGGAAATTTCAAGTTTGCCCAAGCCAGCTGCTTGACAGTGTCAACATCCCCTTCATCAGCAGCCGTTTTTAAATCTCGTTTCAAGTGAGCATTAGCGATCGCATCTTCTTTAGACCGAGAACTAGTGTCAAAGCACCGCTCCAAAGCCTCATAGATCCCAATACGACGAGACCTAGTCACATACTGACGTTCTGTGTCTAGCAGTTTTGCCATGAGTTCGAGATGCATAGCATCATTGTCACAGATTTCTTCTAAGACCTGCCACTCATCACCACCAAGGAGACGGTTTTCAGCGCCAGGACGGATGTCTTTGAAGGGTTCGCCAGTAACTTTCTCATAAATACGGGGCAAACTGTCATCAAATTCGTGTTTTTCTTCTAGCCAAATGCGACGAATTTCACTAAGTTCCTCTTGACTAATCAAGGTGATGTCTCGCATATTTTCTGGACAATTCTGACGAACGTCAGTTTCAACAGTAAGCAATCGCCTCAGCCAATACTCCCGTGCTTCTTTGGTATAAGGACCAGGAATTGGCTCAACAGAGATTTGTCCATCTAAATTCCGTTCATACAGTTGGACATTACCATTGC